>JBKJMF010000105.1:0-4932 GCA_046596525.1 Devosia sp.
CGGCCGCGGCGAGGAAGAGCACGAACTCGAACGACACCACCCACCAGACATAGCCCTGGCCGAAGAAGGCGAAGCTTTCCGGGTAGCCCTTGAAGGCCTGGTCGCCGAGGACGATGAAGCTGATGCCACGGAAGAGACTCATCGTGCCGATGGTGACGACGATCGAGGGCAAGCCCAGCCGGGTGACGAGGAAGCCGTTGAAGGCGCCGCAGATCAGCCCGGTGCCGATGCCGATGGCGACGAGGCCCGGCGTATCGACGCCGAACTGCAGCGCGAAGCCCATGGCGGTCGAGGCCAGCGCGATGATCGCGGCCACGGACAGATCGATCTCGCCCGAGATGATCAGCAGCGCCATGGCGAGCGCGATCAGCGCCTTCTCGGTGAAGTTGAAGGTCGCGTCGGAAAGCGACCACGGCGAGAGGAAATAGGGCGAGGCCAGCGAGTTGGCGATGAAGATCGCCACGGCAACCACCAGCAGCAGGCTCGGCCAGCTGAACAGGGCCGAGCGCAGCGGGTTGTCGAGCCGGTCGGGGATGTGGCGCGTCGCGGGGGTCTGGTCGTTCATGGTGCGACGGCCTCCGCCCGCTTGAGGATGATGCGGCCGGTCTTGCGGCCGGCGCGGGCGTTGAGGACGACGGCGAGAATGATCGCCGCGCCTGAAATGGCCATCTGCCAGAAGGGCGAGACGCCGATGACCGGCAAGGCCGAGTTGATGACGCCGAGGAACAGTGCGCCGAGCAGCGCGCTGCCCACCGTACCAACGCCGCCGGCGATCGACACGCCGCCGATGACGCAGGCGGCGATCACCTGCAGCTCATAGCCCACCGCCGTCTCGGAGGAGGCGATGACGTAGCGCGACACCCAGAGATAGCCGCAGAGGCCGGCAACGAGTCCGGAAATGCAGAAGGCGATGAACTTGGTACGGCCCACATTGATGCCGGCATAGACCGAGGCGGTCGGGTTGACGCCGATGGCATAGATCGAGCGGCCGATCGGGGTGCGGGTCATCACCACGTAGAAGATGGCGGCGATAACGACTGCGAACCAGCTGAGCAGCGGCAGGCCGAGCAGCTCGATGCGGGTGATGGAGATGAAGTCGGGCGTCATCTCGGCGGCGTTCACCCACTGCCCACCGGCAACAAGGAAGGTGGTGCCGCGATAGATGGTGAGGGTGCCCAAAGTCACGACGATCGCCGGGATATCGAGCTTCCAGACGAGGAAGCCATTGATGGCGCCAAGCGCCAGCCCGACCAGCGGTGCGGCGAGGATCAGCAGCGGTACCGGGATCCACGGCATGGTGGAATTCAGCAGCGCGATCACCATGCCCGAGAGTGCGACATTGGCGGCAATCGACAGGTCGATCGAGCGGGTCAGGATCACCACCATCTGGCCGAGCGCCAGGATCATCAGGATGGCGGTGTTGTTGAAGATATCGGCGAGATTGGCCGGAGCGGCGAAGCTCGGCGCCCTTGTGGCGATGGCGCCGATCAGCACGGCGATGCCGATGGCGAGCCAGAACTCGCGCAGCTTGAGGATGCGTTTCATGCCGCCACCTCATGGGCGCCGATGGCGCGCTTGACCAGCGCGTCTGCGGTGACGCCTTTGTTGTCGAGGATGGCGTCGATCCGGCCGGCGCGCATCACCACGATACGGTCGGACATGCCCATCACTTCGGGCAGTTCGGATGACACCATGATCACTGCCAGCCCCTCGGCGACAAGTTCGGCCATGAAGGCGTGGACGGCGGCCTTGGAGCCGATATCGATGCCCTTGGTCGGCTCATCGAGGATGATCACCTTGGGCTGGGTGGCGAGCCATTTGGCGATCACCACCTTCTGCTGGTTGCCGCCCGAGAGCGTGCCGGCATTCTGGCTGAGCGAGGCGGCGCGGAGGTCGAGCCGCTCGGTGTATTTGCGCGTCAGCGCGAACTCCTCGGCCATCTGCAGGAAGCCCTGGCGCGAGGTCTTTTTCAGCGAGGGTAGCGAGACGTTCTGGACGATCGGCAGGTCGACCACCACGCCCTGCTTGCCGCGCTCCTCGGGCACATAGACGATGCCCGCCTCGATGGCGTCGGCCGGCGAGTGCGGATCGAACGGCGCGCCGTCGAGCGTCATGGCGCCGCGCGAGGTCTTGGTCAGCCCGAAGATCGCCTGCATCACCTCGGAGCGGCCGGCGCCGACGAGACCGTAGAAGCCGAGGATTTCACCGCGGCGCAGCTCGAAACCGATGTCGTCGAATTCGGTCGGATGGCTCAGGCCATCGAGCTTCAGCACCGTCTCGCCGATGGCCGGTGCTCGCTCGGGGAAGATGTGATCGACCGAGCGGCCGACCATCATGCGGATGATGTCGTTCTGCGGCGTCTCGTCGATCAGCCCTTTGCCGATCATTTCGCCGTCGCGGAACACGGCGAAGCGGTCGGCGATGCGATAGATCTCGTCGAACTTGTGGCTGATGAACAGCACCGCCTTGCCGTCTTCCTTGAGCAGTTCGATCAGGACGAACAGGTCCTCGATCTCCTTGTGGGAGAGCGCCGCGGTCGGCTCGTCCATGATCACCACTTCGGCGTCGATCGACATGGCGCGGGCGACGGCGACGAGGTGCTTGTTGGCAATCGACAGGTCGCGCAGCCGTGTCTCGGCATCGATGTGGCCGGCACCCATGTCGGCCAGCACCTGGCGGGCGTTGTTGCGCATCAGCGTCCAGTCGATGGTGCCGAAGCGGGTCTTGGGGGCATGGCCCAGATAGATGTTCTCGGCGACGCTGAGATCGTCGAACAGCACGGTTTCCTGGTGGATGGCGGTGATGCCAAGCTCGAACGCCTTATGAGCGGAGCTGAGGGTCACCGGCTTGCCGTCGAGCACGATCTCGCCGGCGTCGGGCTGGTATATGCCGGTGAGGACTTTCACCATGGTCGACTTGCCGGCCCCGTTCTCGCCGATCAGCGCCGTGACCTGGCCGGGATAGAGCTCAAGGCTCACCTCGTGCAGCGCCCGCACGCCGGGAAAGGACTTGGTGACGCCGGAGAGGGTGAGCTTGGGTTCGGGCATAGTCTTCATTGTAGCACCGGTGCTGTCCTGTAACTCGGTGTCATCCCCGCGAAAGCGGGGACCCAACTCGGTCAGGCGCAAGCGGTGGCATGGGTCCCCGCTTTCGCGGGGATGACACCGAGTGGGTGGTGTGGCCGGAGCCGTGAAACAGAAAGCCCGGCGACCGAAGCCGCCGGGCCGGGATCAGAGACCTCAGTAGATCTTCGAGAACTCTTCGATGTTCGACTTGTTGAACTCGAACGGCGCAGCCATGGCGGCCGAGTTGGTGTCGTCCAGCGTGATCGAGCCGACGCGGCCGATCGAGATGGTGGCGCCGGGCTTGGCTTCGGCTTTCTTGGTCGCGAGCTGGTAGGCGATCTGCACGGCAGAGTAGCCGAGGTCGATCGGGTTCCACAGCGCCACGGCCTGCGAAGCGCCGTTGTCGATGAACTGCTTGAACTCGGACGGGAGCGCGAGGCCGGTGACGTTGATCTTGCCGATCAGGTTGTCATCGGTCACCACCTGGGCGGCGGCAACGACGCCGACGGTGGTCGGGGCGATGATCGCCTTGAGGTTCGGGTAGGAGGCGATCAGGCCCTTGGCTTCGTTGGTGGATTTCACCGAGTCGTCATCGCCGTAGACGGTGGCGACGAGATTGATCTTCGGGAACTTGGTCGGCAGGATGGCCTTGGCCGCTTCGATCCAGGCGTTCTGGTTGGTCGCGGTGGACGATGCCGAGAGGATCGCCACGTCGCCGCCATCCGGCAGGTAGTCGGCGGCGAGCTTGATGATGGTTTCGCCGATCAGGTTGGTGTCGGACGGGTTCAGGTGAACCTGGCGGCCGTCGGCAGCGACGCCCGAGTCCCAGCTGATCACGGTGATGCCGCGTTCCATTGCCTTCTTCAGCGCGGGAACCAGCGCGTCCGGATCATTGGCCGAAATCGCGATGGCGTTGACGTTCTGGGCGATCAGCGAGTTGATGATCTCGATCTGGCCTTCGGCAGTCGCCGTGGTCGGGCCGGTATAGATCACCTCGACGTCGCCGAGCTCCTTCGCAGCTTCCTGCGCGCCCTTGTTGGCGGCATCGAAGAAGCCGTTGCCGAGCGACTTGACGACCAATGCGATCTTGGTCTGGGCGAGCGCGGCGGGGGCCGACAGCAGCACTGCGGTCAGCGCCGTTGCGACGGCCAGTTTCTTCAATAGGCTCATGATAGTCCTCCCTGAGTGGTTAGTCGTTATTGCCAGCCGGTCAGGCGACCGATTGGGATTTGCTGTTTTCGGTAGTTTCGACGGCGGCATCGACCACGGTGAGGCCGACGCCGGCTTTCTCCAGCATGGCGCGATCCTCGTCGCGGATGCCGCTATCGGTGATGACCATGGAGATGCGATCGAGGCCGCACAGGATCAGGCTGGAGCGCCCCTCGAACTTCGAGGAGTCCGCCAACACGATCAGTTCCTCGGCCTGCCCGATCAGCGCCAGTTCGGACTGCACCACCATCGGGTCGGCTTCCATCAGGCCGTGCGCGCCGAGGCCCTGGCAGCCGATGAACATCCGCTTGGCGTAAAAGTGCGAGGCCACCACGCCGCCGAACGGCGACAGGATGACGTTCTGCTCGCGATAGACGGTGCCGCCCGGGATGACGACGCTGTTGCGCGAGTTGTGCAAGAGGTGCTCGGCGATGCCGAAGCTGTTGGTGAACACCGAGAGCCGTCGGCCCGTCAGGTAGTGCACCATCTGGTAGGTGGTGGTGCCGCCATTGATGATGATCGGCTCGCCATCCTTGCAGAGATCGGCGGCGGCGCGGGCAATGGCGCGCTTGGCGCCGATGTTGATGGTTTCGTTCACCGAGAAGGGACGGCCCATCAGGCTGCCCTGCTCGGGCGGGTTGATGGCCTCGGCGCCGCC
>JBKJMF010000139.1:0-5227 GCA_046596525.1 Devosia sp.
GAGTATCGCGGCCTGCGGCGCGGTTCTGGCCTGAGCGACAAGACCGAGGAAGCGGCGGTACGCGGCCTGCCCGCGACGCAGTTCGCGGTCGTCATCGAGCACGAAGGCACAGCCATCGGCATGGGTCGCGTCATCGGCGACGGCGGCACGGCGTTCCAGATCGTCGATATCGCAGTGCTTCCCGCTCATCAGGGCAAGGGCCTCGGCAAGCGCATCGTCGGCGCCCTGGTCGATTGGCTGCACGCCAATGCCCCGAAATCCGCCTATGTCAGCCTGATCGCCGATGGGCCGGCCAAGGATCTCTACGCGCAATACGGGTTCGAGCCCACCGCGCCCGCCTCGATCGGCATGGCGTTCCGGATCAAGTGACCCATCGTCAAATGACGATGAGCACCTCGACAGCGCCGCATTGCAGGACTATCTAACACTCAACGGAGCCGGACTCCTCCCCGGACGACAGAAGGCATTCACATGAGCGACATCAACGCGTTCATCGACGACAAGGTGAAGAACAACGACGTGTTCCTGTTCATGAAGGGCACGCCGGATTTCCCGATGTGCGGCTTCTCCGGCCGCGTCGTGCAGATCCTCGGCTATCTCGGCGTCGACTACGACAGCGCCAACGTGCTCGAAAACCAGGAACTGCGCGAGGGCATCAAGGCCTACGCCAACTGGCCGACCATTCCGCAGCTTTACATCAAGGGCGAATTCGTCGGCGGTGCCGACATCGTCACCGAGATGTTCCAGGCTGGTGAACTGCAGACGCACCTGAGCGACAAGGGCATCGCGGTCAAGCAGACCGCCTGACCCCAAATTTCGATGGATTGAGAACAGGCCGCGCCCATCCTGGCCGCGGCCTTTCGTTTGGCTAAGGCTCAGGCCGAGCGGCGGACCAGGGCCACCTCAGCCTCGCTGGCCGTGACATCGGCGGCGAACCGTAGCTCGCGCAGCGGGCGGACGCGCCGCGTTGCCTCGGCATAGGTCGGGTGCGCCTTGTAGGCCGCCAGCGCCGACGCATCGGCGAATTCGGCATAGACCACCACATCCACATCGTTGCCGATCTGGTCGACCTTGGTGTTGAGGGTGACCTCGAAATGTGTCGAATGCGGAATCGTGCCGAGCAGTTCCAGCCCCTCGACGATGGCGTCGAGCTGGGCGGGATCCTTGGCGGTGAAGAACACGATATGGCGTATCACGGGCGACTCCGTTGTTGCCCTGTAGATAATCCTCGCAGCGGGCCGATCCAACTGCGGCATGGCGTCCGCATCATCTTGCGTGATCCCAGATCACATTCCGTGATCACGGGCATCAGCGAAATGCGTTTCTATCGTCAATGGCGGGGGTGTAAGTACACGGGCTCCGCCATTCCCCGAGTCCGCCACGATGTCCTCGATCACCGCCTCCCGCTCCGTGGCGACGCCGCTGGTTGTACTGATCATTTGCGGCTGCATCATCGCGGCGGTGACCAACGGCATCCGCACCAGCTTCGGCCTGCTGACGCTGCCGGTCAGTACCGACCTCGGGCTGACGCGTGAAGCCTGGGGAATGGCAATGGCCATCCAGAACCTCGCCTGGGGCGTCGCCCAGCCCTTCGCTGGCGGCCTCGCCGATCGCTACGGCACGGCTAAGGTGATCCTTGGCGGGCTGCTCGTTTACGCGTTGGGCCTCGCGCTGATGGTGGTCTCGCCAACTGGCTCACTGATGAACCTGACGGCCGGTGTGATCGTCGGCGTCGGCATCGCCACCTCGTCCTTCTCCATCGTGATGATCGCGTTCGGCCGCAGCGTGCCGCAGGAAAAGCGCAGCCTGGTGTTCGGTGTCGCCACCGCGGCATCGTCGTTCGGCCAGTTCGCCTTCGCGCCTATCGGCCAAGCCTTCATCACCAACTTCGGCTGGCAGAGTACCCTGCTATACGCGGCGGCCATCTTGGCGCTGGTGATCCCGCTCACCTACGCGCTGCGTGGCCGCACCGAGCACGCCGCGGGCCAGGCGGACCTCAAGTTCATGGAAGCGCTGAGCCGCGCCTGGGGCTACGGCTCCTACCGGCTGCTGGTCATCGGCTTCTTCGTCTGCGGCTTCCACCTCGCCTTCGTCAACGTGCACATGCCCGCCTACCTGGTGCAGTGCGGCCTCTCGCCCGAGGTCGGCAGCTGGGCCATCGCGGTGATCGGCCTGTTCAACATCGTCGGGTCGCTGACCGCCGGCTATCTCGGCGGCCGGCTGCCCAAGCAACTGCTGCTCGCGTCGATCTACTT
The DNA here is from genome assembly GCA_046596525.1 of Devosia sp. Lineage (GTDB taxonomy): Bacteria > Pseudomonadota > Alphaproteobacteria > Rhizobiales > Devosiaceae > Devosia_A. The sequence continues at coordinate 2,256 of JBKJMF010000139.1, forward strand.
CAGCCGCGCCGTCGCCATCGGGTTGTTTGTGCTGTTCCCGGTCACAGAGGTCAGTGCCTACATGTTTGCCGCGGCGATGGGGCTGCTCTGGCTCTCCACCGTGCCGCTGACGGCCGGACTCGTCTCGCTGTTCTTCGGCGCCCGCTATATGGGGACGCTCTATGGCGTCGCCTTCTTCAGCCATCAGCTCGGCTCGTTCACCGGCGTGTGGCTGGGCGGCTTCGTTTACGACCACACCGGCTCCTACAGCATCGTGTGGTACCTGGGCATCCTGCTCGGTCTCGGTTCGGCCGCCATCCACCTGCCGATCCGCGAACTCAGTGCCAAGTCGTTCCAGCTGAAGCAAGCTCCTTCCAGCTAAGACCCGCCAATAGCCTCCGCCTTTCGTCAGTATTGATCAACGCCGGGTTGCCAAAGGCCGGGGATGCGCGCATCTTCCCGGCCTTTCCGGCCCCCTCCCGGCCACCCTTGAGCACATAATGTCCGCTACATCGCTTGCCACGCGGGACCTGTCCCGCGTTGAATTCATTGTTCTTGTCGCAGCGCTCATGGCGCTCAATGCCCTCGCCATCGACGTCATGCTGCCCGCGCTGCCCTACATGGGGGAGGCATTCGGCATCAGCCACGAGAACGAGCGGCAGTTCGTTATCGGTACCTACATGTTCGGCTTCGGCATCGCGCAGTTGGCGTTCGGCCCGCTCACCGACCGCTTCGGCCGGCGCGGCCCGCTGCTCGTGGGCCTAGCGATCTACCTGATCTGCGCCTTCGCGGCGACCTTCGCCCCCACCTTCGGAGCGTTGCTGGCGCTGCGCTTCGTCCAGGGCATGGGTGCTGCGGGCACCCGGGTGATCGCCACCGCCGTGGTGCGCGACAAGTTCTCAGGCCGCGAGATGGCCGAGATCATGTCGCTGACCTTCATGGTCTTCATGGCGATCCCGATCCTCGCGCCCGGCATCGGCCAGGTGATCCTGCTGGCCGGCCCGTGGCAGTATATCTTCCTGTTCATGGGCGGCCTCGCGACGGTGATCAGCCTCTGGGCCTTCATCCGCCTGCCCGAAACCATGCACCCCGAGTACCGCCGCGCCCTGAGCTTCCGCTCGGTGATCGATGGCTTCCGGATCGTGGTGACCAACCGGCCGGCGCTGTTCTACGGCCTCGCCGGCACGTTCCTGTTCGGCGCGATGTTCGGCTTCATCTCAGCCAGCCAGCAGATCTTCGTCGAGATCTACGGCCTCGGGCCATATTTCCCGGTGGCCTTCGCTGGGATGGCCGGCACCATTGCCATCGCGCAGTTCATCAACTCACGCGTGGTGCGCCGTTTCGGCATGCGCCGGCTGAGCCACACCGCTGCGCTGGTCTATTTGGGCGCCGCGCTCCTCCTCGTGGTGGCGGCGCTGATGGGGCCCGTGCCGTTCCCGATCTTCTTCGGGCTGCTGATGGTCATTCAGTTCTTCTTCGGCTGGGCCGCGTCCAACATGAACTCGCTGTCGATGGAGCCGCTGGGCAACGTCGCGGGTACCGCAGCGTCGGTGTTCGGCTTCACCCAGACGGTCGGCGGCGCGCTCATCGGCACCTATATCGGCCAGCACTTCAACGGCACGCTGGTGCCCAACGCGCTCGGCTACGCCTCGATGGGCGCCGCGGTACTGATCTGCATCCTGATTGCAGAGAAGGGCAAGTTGTTCGGCGTCAGCCCGCAATACGAGAGCCATGGCGAGGGCGGCGCGCACTAGGCGCGCCGTCACCAGAAGGCCTGAGCTAGAGCAACGCTCGGTGCACCGCGTAGGCAATGATCAGGGCAAAACCGATCATCGCCACGAGGTCCTTGCCGATCTTGGCCAACGTTGGAGCTGAAGGCCTCTTGGGGGCAGCCGAAAGCGGCAGCACGACGTAGGTCATGACCACGTAGACGCCTACACCGTAGGCAAGACCGGCAGCGATCCACATCGTACCGAGGATCGGCAGCCAGAGGCTGGCCAAGCCATAGATCGCTGCGATCAGGACGCCCATCGCCAGTTGCAGGACAAAGCCCAGCACTGCGGCCGGTGTTCCGTCCCTCAGCGCCTTCGGACCAACGAGCCCACTGGCGATGAAGCGCAGGATGGTGATCGGATCGGTCCGATTGATCAGCGCCGCAGCACCGATATCGAGGGCTCCGGCGACAATCCCGCTGATCAGGATGGCGCTCAGCAATTGCGGGGTCATACAGTATCCTTAGCGGGGCGCGTCGTTAGCCGTTCTTGCGCCCCACGAAGATCGTCCAGCCGAGCATCGGCCGGATCGTCTTCTGGTAGTACATCCAGTCGTCGCGGCTTTTCTTCAGCACTTCGGCGTGGTCCCGATGGTTCGGGTTCTCGCGCGCCCAGGTCAGCGTCGCGTGCCGTTGGTGGCTCTGGTAGCGCTCGTAGTCGGCGTCGGATGCACTGATGGTCGCCGAAACCTCCGCCCCGTGCCGCTCCATCACGCCCATCATGCTGACGGTATCGGGCGGCAGGATGTCGCCCTTCGGCACCACCGGCGCGTGCCGCAGCACCGTCGTGCCGAGCACCAGCGTGGCGCCCGGCTTTGCGGCGTTTGCCATCCATTCGAGCGCCGCCGGTACGTCGCCCAATGAGGCTGCCGCGCCCAGGCACAGCACCACGTCGTACGAAGCCGGCTCGACCTTGAAGCCCTTCACCGATGCGTTGTGGAAGGTCAGCTGGCCCCGCGCCGGCGCCTTGCGGCGCGCCGCCTCCAGAAAGCGAGCATTGATGTCGATGCCGACACCCTGGATGGCGAATTTTTCGGCCCAGTGCCGCATCAGCCAGGCTTTGCCGCAGCCCATGTCCAGCACGCTCATGCCATCACGGATCGAGCAGTAATCGTCGAGCAACCGCAGCTTCCGATCGGTGATCGGGTTCTGGATTTCCACTTCGCGATCGGCGATCGCCCAATAGTTCAGCTGATCCAAACCGTGTCTCCCCTCGACGATT
>JBKJMF010000142.1:0-11118 GCA_046596525.1 Devosia sp.
GCGTCGTCAGCGCGCCGGCCGCCTTGGTGATTGGGCGCCCCAGATGAAACCAGTGTTCGACGGGTACATCGCGCTTGGCGATCGCGAAATAGCTTGCGAGCCGGGCTTCGCTTGCCAGTAGGTCGTAGTGATGCTGATCCAGTCGGTCGGAATCGAGATTGTAGCCGATGAAGAAGGTTCTGGTTTCCGCGTCATAGAGCGGCCGAAAATCCATGCCGAAGGCTCGAGCCTCCGCCCGAGCCGCGCATTGCTCGAGGCTGTCGGAGAGATCGCGGCAAGCGGCATCTCCCTGGTCGAGTGCTGCGACCACCTCGGCAACCCAGCGCCGGCTCTCGGGATCGACAGGAGCGATCCGTGCAAGGGCGCTGCGCGCTTGGTTGATCCTGTCGGCAATGCGATCGAGGGGGGTATCGGGCGCAGGCAGCACCTCGGTCAGCGCCGATATCCCCGCAAGTCCGGCAGGCACCGCATCGATCAATGCACGCCATGGTTCCAGTGCGTCCAGGTCGCGCCGCATATTGTTTAGGTGGTGATCGGTCCGCTCCAGCCAGAGATAAATCTCGTGTGGAGCGGACTCTGCGCCCGTTTCCAGCGCCTTGGCGACGAGGACCTGGATCTGCCGCCAGTCTTCCGCGCCGATTTGCGCCAGCGCGGACCGCCAGTTCCGCGGCGCTTCGCGGATAGGCGGAATCCTTCCGAGAATGGTATCCACCCGCGCACGAATCTTCTTTCGATCAGTCTCGGGCATCGTGGAAAGGGCGTCTCGCAACAGGTGGAGCGAATCTGCAAGCCCGTCCCACAACGTCGGAGACATCGTCGGCCCCCTTGCGGCCTCCCTGCAGCCTTGGCGCAGTGTCAGCAGGCTGACCGCCAGATTGCCGCTGTCCACCGTCGAGACATAACGCGGCGTGAGCGACTTGAGTGTTTTCGTGTCGAACCAGTTGAGCGTGTGGCCGGCATGGCTCTCCAGTCGATCTAGTGCACCCAGGGCGGCGGTCACCCGCGCCGAAAGATCCCGAAGGCCTATGTGACCCAGATCCCACGCCGTCAGCGTCGACAGGAAGAGCATCCCGACATTGGTCGGGGAGGAGCGGTGCGCGATCTCCTCGTGCGGGTTCGCCTGATAGTTGTCGGGCGGTAGCCAGTTGTCGTCCGGGCCGCTAAACGTCTCGAAGTAGAGCCAGGTGCGTCGGGCGATCAGGCGTAGGTAGCCCCGGTCTTCGGGCCGCAGGATCTCCTGCACCCTCTGCCGCTTCCTGCTGATGAGCCGCGCGATCTCGGGTGAGGCGAACCACAGGAGGAGCAGCGGCGCAGCACCAGGCAGGGCGGCGAGATCGAGTCTGGCAAGCAGAAGGGCGATCGCGGCCGCGATCAGAGGGGCTGCAGCCATCTCTCGCCAGGTCCCGAGCCGGGTTTGCGAAACCTCCGCCGCGGAATGGGCAGCTGACGTCCACTCCAGCAACCGGCGTCGCGAGACGTAGACGCGTTGGAGCGTTCGCGCGATCGCCTCGATCGCCGTCGCGGCCTCGTAGGCCAGGAAGATGATCGCCAGCATCCAGCGCCCGGCGTGATCCGCCAACTGGCGAAGAGTGCTTCGCGTGGCGCCCCGCCTGCGCCCGCGCGCCAGGCCGGTTATGAGGTCGGTGAAGAGGTATGCGCCCGGCGCGGCAACCGTCAGCACCGTCCAGATCAGGGCCTGTCCAGGCAACGCCAGCCATCCCGCAACCGCGAATGCGACAAGTGCCGGGGGGATGAGGCTGCGGCGCAGATTGTCGAATATCTTCCAGCGGTCGAGCGCCGAAAGCCGGTTAGGAAGGCTCGCGTCGTCGCGGCCTGGTGCGGTTCTGCCCAGCCAGGGCGTAAGCTGCCAGTCGCCCCGGATCCAACGAAAGGCGCGACGGGCAAAGGCGAGATAGTTGGCGGGGAAGTCCTCATAGAAGACGATGTCGCTGGCAAGTGCGGCACGGCCGTGAAGCCCCTCCAATAGATCGTGGCTGACGATCGCGTTCTCCGGTATGCAGCCATGCAAGCATCGGTGGAACGCGGCGACGTCGAAGGCGCCCTTGCCGGTGAATATCCCCGCGCCGAATAGGTCCTGATAGACGTCCGAGACCGCCCGGCTGTAGATATCGATCGCGGTATCGCCGGTATAGAGGCGGGTGAACAGCGAGCTGTCGCCAGCATCGGGCAAAATCTCGACTCGGGGCTGAATGAAGGTATAGCCACGGCGCGGTCTTCCCGTCGCCGGGTCGAACTCGACGCGGTTCAGTGGATGGGCCAACGCACCCAGGAGCCGGTTGATGCTATTGGGCGGCGGCATGGTGTCGGCGTCCAGGGTAACGACGAAGCGCGCCCGGCGCAGCGTGTCGACATCCCCTTCACGCAAGGCAAAGGCATCAGGCAGGTGGCCCAAAATGAGGCCGGTAAGTTCCTCGAGCTTTCCGCGCTTGCGTTCCCAGCCCATCCAGCGGCCTTCGGCGGCATTCCAGCGGCGCCCCCGGTGGAGGAGCACGAAAGGTGCATGGTCTGCGTAGCGCGCGTTGAGGCGACGCACGCCAGCGATCAGAGCTGCTTCGATCGGCGCATCTTCCGGCATACGCTCTGCATCTGCGTCCGCAAGGTCGCTCAGCAGTGCCATGCGGATGAACGGATCTGGGTTCGACAGCCAATGCGTCTCCAGCCGCTCGATGAGCGGTGCAACCTCGGCCTCCTTGCGCAGGATCACCGGCATCACCAGTGCTGCGTCTGAGCCGGCGCCTAGGCCATGTTCAACGTCGAGCTTCGGCAGCACCCGAGGGGGGACGAGCCTAGTGATGATCCAGTGTGTGAAGGCAACACTTATGATCATGGCGGGCGTGAGCGACAGCATGAGTCCGACCACCCACGCCACCACGCCGGCACCGTAGAGGGCGAGCAGCAGCGCGGGCACGATCAGTGCGGTAATGGCAAAGCCTGCCAGCGCCCCGGCATAGCTCCTGCCGGGATGAGCGATGATCCAGCGGCGCAGGTCGGCATCCCATTTTGCGCGAGAGGCGAGCTTCTGCTCCAGCTCCGCTCGGCCTTCTGCGACCAGCCAGCATCCGACATGGCCGCGGCGCCGCGCGCCGGCATGGGCGCGCGTCAGGTCCAGCGCAGCCTCCGCGACGTCCCACTCGGACATCTGTGCGCCGTCCGCAATCTCTTCGACGACCTTGCGGTATCGGTCCCGCGTGTCGAAATCCATGACCGAATAGACGCCGGCAGGATCAGCCCGCAGGATCGCTTCGACACGGCTCACCTGCTCGAAGAACGCCTTCCAGGAGGTGTTCGACACTGCAACGAGGGCCGAAATCGTGCGCGAGACGCCTTCGGTTGGGTCGAGCGTCTCGTGTGGCGTCGATCGGGGTGTCGGTTCGAATGGCGGGGTAAGGTCGGGCAAAAGTTCGGAAAACGACTGAACGAGCGCCTCCAGACAGGCAAGGCGCAGCATCGCCGGAAACGCCCAGAGCTCGGCAATCGTCAGCGGCCCGTCCTGCTGATAGGCTCTGACGAACGCCACCGTGCCCGCAAGGCTGACCTGCATATGCGCAACATCGAGCATGCCTTGCGCCAGCGCCAGGACCCGCGGGATTCCTCGATATTCGAGCGCGGCCAGCCGGGGCAATCGGCGGTAGAAGGCGGTTGGGAGATCCTCGCGAACCTGCCGAACGGCGCGCCGCACCTGAAACTCGTTGTCGAGCAGCCACTCCGAGGCCTTGGCCGCATGGGGCGGCGGATCGACGCAATCGCGGCGCGCGCGATCCAGCCATGGAAGGATGGCCGAGAGTTTCCGCCAGACAGGGGCCGGCTCGGGCAGGCCCCTGTCGATGTCATGACGGGCTCGGATCGCGACGGCGGCAAGCGTATACGCGCTGTCCGGCGCGGCGGTATCTTCAGGTGGCGCTGCCGCCACCGTCATATTAGCGCGCGGCTCGGCAGCCTCACGGCCATGGCCTCGCCTGATTCCCTGTAGGCCACCGGCGGACTTCCCTCGTGTCCCCGGACAAGCAGGACAGGGATGTTCATGTGGTTGATCAGATAGTCAGCAACGCTGCCCACGGTCATGTCGAGATGTCCGCTCTGCCCGATGGATGAAAGAACCAATAGGTCGGCGTTCTCTTCCACCGCCGCGCGAGCGAGCGCATGGCGGGGATCGCCGCTCGGCAATACTCGTACCCTCGTCGCTGGGGCGGAGGGCAACTGGGATCGGACTCGTTGCAGATAGCGCTCGCCAGCACGCTCGTTACGGCGACGCAGCCGGTCGCGCAAAGTGATGGTCTCCGCTCCGGGCGGGCCCGCCTCGGTAAGATCGACATTCGGGGCCGCATGGATAAGCACCATCTCGGCGTCGTGGGCGGCCGCAATCCCCAAGCCCAGCGGCAAAGCGCATTCCGATCGCGACGAGCCGTCGAGCGGTATCAGCATCCTGCGATACCGTATCGGGGCGTCTCCGACCTGCGACGATGGGACGATCAGCACCGAACCGTTGACGTCCTCGGCGACTCGACGCGCGGTGCCGCCCAACCCGGCGAAGAACCCGTTGCTTTCGCCACACCGACCCAGCACGGTCAGCTCTACCCCGTTGTCACGCGCCCAGGCACAGATGCGCTCGGCGGCCGGTCCATCGTCGATCACCGTATCGGTTTGAAGGCCACCAAAGTGCGATGCGCGCTCGCGCAAGTCAGCCTCCACATCGCGGTGGCGCAGCGTCCACTCCACTGGGTCCATCGGCGACTGTACCGCCGACGACTCGAGAACGCGCATGACGGTCACGCGTGCCCCCGCAGCCATCGCCACCGCAGCGGCGTGCGCCAACACGGCATCCGCAAAGGATGACGCGTCGACACAGGCCAGGACATGGCGAAGAACATGGCCATCGGCAAGTGGGTAAAGCGGGAGTACCCCCATCACGTCATGCTTCAGGCGCTCCGGCTCAAGCATAGCTAACTCCCGTGCAAGAACATGCAGCAACCAACGATCAAGCGAATGCCTCGGCCGAGCCGCCTGCTTTGCATCGCTCAGCAAAGAGCGGCACTCACCAGCTTGCTGCTTTAACTCTACGCTGACCGCTGGATTTGGACTTGATCCAAATCAAAGGCGGCGAAATCTATGACGCCATCTTGTCAAGAGTGGGACCGGCTCTCGGCTCGGCTTTACGTGGAGTTCGCCGGGATTCTTGCGCTGAGGCACATGGCCCTTGGCCGGTTTTGAAGGCCGCGGCGGTCATTCTCATAGCCGCGCCAGGTAGTCAGTATCCTACATATCGATCGCTCTCGACCAGACGATTACGCCGCTATGGCAGCAAAGCCGCATCTCCCCACCTCGAGCGGGTCGGGAGACCTCAGGGAGAGTATCGCTGGGCAGTCCCTTTCTCTCTGTCCAGCAAGCTTGATCCTAGAAGCAATCCTGGCCCGATGGGCGGTTGAAATGCCCGCTCAAACACGACCAGAGGGCCTAACTACGGACAGCCATAACACCGGGGTACCGGGTTAATGCGAAAGCAAGACTGGAAGCTGCAGTCGGCTCAGCACCCCCTTCGTGGCGCCACCCAGAATGAAGTCACGAATACGGGAATGGCCATAGCCTCCCATCGCAAGAAGTTGGGCGCCAGTCGACAGGGATGCCTCCTGCAATGCTTCGGAAATGCTCCTTTTGCCCAAAGTGATATCGACGGGCGTGGCGCTGAACCCCCGCTTCTCCAGCGAGGACGCGAGCGCCCCAGCAAGATCGGTTCCGCTCAACGGTTTTTCGTCCTTGACCGTCAGCACCGAGATGCGACCGCCCTTGGTCAGAAGCGGCAGAGCATCGCCAAGCGCGCGTGCGGCGACCCGGCTTGCGTCCCAGGCAATTGCGATGTGGTCGAGAGAAGCCGGAGGGGTCGATGTCGGGACCATTATGGTCGGGCGGCCGGACCCGAATACGATAGCCTGTGCCGTGTCCTGTACCGCGCCACTCTCGCCGGACCAGGGGAGCAGCGTGAGGTCGAAATACCGGGCCTCCGCGACAGCGGACTCCAGCACCGCGCCGAAAGAAACGTGCCGAGTCGCGCAGTGCACCGTGAGCAGCGACTTCGCTGCCTGGTGCACAAGGCCCTGCAACCGATGGCATTCGGCTTTACTCTTCTCCTCGGCCGCGTGGACAAGACCGGGGATGTCGATCAGGTAGTCGCCCAGCCCCGAGGACATTCGCGGCAGGTCAACCGAGAACGCTGTGACCTGAAGTGTGCACTCGAGCGACGCCGCGAAAGCGACTGTGGCCTGGATCGCCCCGTTCTCAACTGCTTCTGGATAGGTAGGCAGGGGCATGTAGGCCATACGGGTCTGCGTCATGTCGGCTTCTCCACTCGATTGTGCTTCCGTGAGCGCGAAAAATGGGCGTGGCCCACGAGCCATATGAGTATGGCGAAGGAATACCGGACCCGAATTGACCCAGATCAATCCAACCTCACCAAACGCGACTATTCTGAACCTTAAGCGATTGTGAGGTGCAGGATGCCGCAGGACCGGTATCAGACGGTGCAGGAACTCGCCGACCGGCTGGAGGTCGCCGAGGCGACCGTGCGGCAATGGATCAAGAGCGGAGAGCTTCGGGCCATCGACATTGGCAAGGGCTGGCGCATCGCGAATGCCGATCTGGAGCGTTTCCTGAAAGCCCGCGAGACGGCGCCGCGCAATCAGAACGATACGACAGCCAACCGGGCGGAGCGGAAATCGTGACCAGCAGCGGCGACTTGGCCTAATGACTTTGGCCCTTACCGATCCTCACGCCCGTTCCGCCGAGGCCTGCCTTGTCGCGCTCAACACCGCGCCCGAAGGCCTGACCGCGGCTGAGGCTGCACACCGGCTGGCGATGCATGGGCCGAACCGGTTGCCGCAGGCGCGGTCGCGTGGACCGCTGGTGCGGTTTCTCGCTCAGTTCAACAACGTGCTGATCTATGTGCTGCTCGCGGCCACACTAGTGACCGGCGCCCTGCAGCACTGGGTCGACACCGGCGTGATCCTGGCCGTGGTGCTGGCCAATGCGATGATCGGCTTCATCCAGGAGGGCAAGGCCGAGGCGGCGATGGCAGCGATCCGCGGCATGCTGGCACCCCGTGCCGCGGTCCTGCGCCATGGGCAGCGGGTCACGGTGGACGGCGCCGACCTCGTGCCCGGCGACCTCGTGCTGCTGGAGGCGGGCGACAAGGTGCCCGCCGACCTGCGCGTCCTCGAGGCGCGTGGGCTAGCCTCACAGGAAGCCATCCTGACCGGTGAGTCGGTGCCGGTGGAGAAGACTACGGACCCGGTCGCAGCCGATGCGCCCCTCGCCGACCGGGGGTCGATGCTGTGGTCGGGCACGCTGATCACCCAGGGCACGGCGCACGGGCTGGTGGTGGCAACCGGGGAGGCCACCGAAATCGGCCGCATCGGCGGGTTGCTTGCCGGCGTCGAGCAGCTGACCACGCCGCTGGTCGCGCAAATGGACCATTTCGCGCGCTGGCTCTCGTTGCTCATCCTGCTCGCGTCAGGGCTGCTGCTCGCCTACGGCTATTTCGTCGGGCATCACGATTTTTCCGAAATGTTCATGGCCGTGGTCGGCGTCGCGGTGGCCGCGATCCCCGAAGGCCTGCCCGCGGTGATGACGATCACGCTCGCCATCGGTGTGCAGGCCATGGCACAGCGGCACGCCATCGTCCGCCGACTGCCGGCGATCGAGGCAATCGGTTCGGTCTCGGTCATCTGCACCGACAAGACGGGCACGCTGACGCGCAACGAAATGGTCGTCGCCGCTGCCGAGACCCCCGAGGGGGCGTTCGAGATCGCGGGCGAGGGCTATGCCCCAGATGGCGCCATCACCCCGGCAGGCGACCTTACGCGGCTCGCCCGGGCGGCTTCTCTCTGCAACGACGCCGCGCTCCATTGCCGCGACGGGCACTGGATGGTCGAGGGCGACCCAATGGAGGGAGCGCTCCTGGCCTTCGCGGCAAAGGCGGGCGGCGGTGATGCGGCGCGGCGCCTCGACGCCATCCCCTTCGACAGCCGACACCGCTTTATGGCGGTTCTGACCGAGGGGCCGGCTGGCGGCGTGATCCATGTGAAGGGAGCCCCTGAGCGGGTGCTGCGGATGTGCGAGAACATCGACCTGCACCACTGGCATGAGCGGGCCGAGGCGCTGGCACGGCGGGGTCTTCGCGTTCTGGCTTTGGCTGAGCGGGTCGAAGGCAGCGCGCAGATCGATCCGGGCACGCTGGAGGGCAACCTGACCTTTCTTGGTCTTGTCGCCCTGATCGATCCGCCCCGGCCCGAGGCCATCGCCGCCGTGGCCGAATGCCGCGCGGCGGGCATCCGCGTTAAGATGATCACGGGCGACCACGCCGGGACCGCTGCCGCGATAGCTGCCCAGATCGGACTGCAGAACCCCACCCGAGTGCTGACCGGGGCCGATCTGGATCGGCTCGACGACGCCCAGCTTGCCCTTGAGGTGGCATCTGTCGATGTCTTCGCCCGCACCACTCCCGAACACAAGCTGAGGCTCGTCACCGCATTGCAGGCGAACGGCCTGTCGGTCGCCATGACCGGCGACGGGGTGAACGACGCTCCAGCGCTGAAACGGGCCGATGCGGGCATCGCCATGGGGCAGAAGGGGTCCGAGGCCGCCAAGGAGGCCGCCGATCTCGTGCTGACCGACGACAACTTCGCCTCGATCGCCGCCGCGGTGCGCGAGGGGCGGACAGTCTATGACAATCTCAAGAAGGTCATCAGCTGGACGCTGCCCACCAATGCAGGGGAATCGATGGTCATCGTGTGGGCCTTATTGATCGGGCTCGCTCTTCCAATAACGGCGGTGCAGATTCTCTGGATCAACCTCATCACCGGCATCACGCTGGGCATCGCGCTCGCCTTCGAGCCGACTGAAGCCGGCACGATGGCCCGTCCACCCCGCCGCCGAGATGCACCGATCCTCTCGGGCGAGCTGGTCTGGCATGTGGTGCTGGTGGCGCTCCTGTTCCTCGCCGCCGTCTTCGGCGTCTTCACCTATGCCATCGAAAAGGGGTACTCGCTGGCGCTGGCTCAGACCATGGCGATGAACACCTTGGTGGTCCTCGAAATCTTCCATCTCTTCTTCATCCGCAACATCCATGGCACCTCGCTGACATGGGACGCAGTAGGGGGGACAAAGGTGGTGTGGGCGGTGGTGATCGCCATCACCGCGGCACAGTTCGCAGTGACCTACCTGCCGCCGCTCCAGGCGGTCCTCGGGACGGAACCTGTGCCCCTCGCGGAGGGCATCCTGATCATCGGCATCGGCGCGGTCTTCTTCGCAATCATCGAAATCGAAAAGCAGATTCGTCTGGGCTTAACGCGAGAGCCATACAGGCCTCGGAACTAGGTACACCGGCCCGGCGGGATATCGCTATCTTGCATAGCACTCACCGTCCTCCGACCTACGCTACGCCCGACTTTCGTAAGCCAATCACTCCCCCTTCAGATGTCGGCTAATGGGATGAACCGGCTGCTTCCCTGCGGCGCGGTCCTAGACTGCTCCGCAATTAACCGGAGAAGCAGCCCATGGATACTAACACCGCACCCCTCGCCTCGATCGGCGTCGATATTGGCAAGGAGGTCTTTCACCTCGTCGGCTTTGGCGCTGACGGCAAGATGGCGTTCAGACGGAAGATCAAGCGATTGGCGCTGATCGAGACGTTCAGGAAGCTGCCACACCGCATCGTCGAGATGGAAGCCTGCCTCAGCGTACACTTCGTCAGTCGCGCCCCGCAAGCTTGGCCACGAGCCGCGCCATTCCGGCGATCTACTTGAAGCCCATCGTGAAAGGGCAGAAGAACGACCACAGCGACGCGGAGGCCATCGCGAGAAGCAGCACTCCGCCCCAACCTGCGTACGGTACGCGAGAAGAGCCAGGAGCAGCTCGACCTGCAGGCTTGCCACCGCGTTCGCTCGCGATTGGTGTCGCGCCGGACGGCGACGGTCAACCAGATCAGGGCCTTCCTCATCGAGCAGAGCATTGACCGCCCGGGTGCACCAGAAGAACCTCCACCGACCCAATAGTCCGGCGGTAGAGAAGTATCCCTGCGCTATGTACCGACAAGAGACCTTTCTCCAGGTGAGTAGTCCGAACGGGCGCTCCCTAGGTGCTGGAGTGCGACAGTGAACTGTTGGCCATCCCAGTCAAGCTTGGGCGACAGCGGGCTCGGTGTTGGGGAGACCTCGATGCCGTATGCAGCGGTGAGGGATGGTATCGGTCCAGCCAAGATTAGGGTGCCGCGCGTGTCGATGGCCTGACGAGTAGGCCCGCAAGTAAGCAAGCCGCAAGTCAGGCTTATGTCCTGGTGGTTTCGTTCAGTTCGCCCTGTCTCATTGAGACTATTCTATCGGCCCTGGCGGCGAGGTTGGGGTCATGCGTGACAAGTACGATTGCTGTTCGCCGTCGGCGTGCCAGATCCAACATCAGGTCGATCACCATGGCTCCCGAGGCCTGATCGAGGTTCCCCGTCGGTTCGTCGGCGAGCAGAAGCTTGGGCTTCGTGATCATCGCGCGTGCCAGACCAACGCGCTGTTGCTCTCCACCCGACAAAGCGGAAGGGCGGTGCGACAGACGGTGGCCGAGGCCAACAGCTGTCAGCGCCGTCGCCGCCTCTGACCGGGTTTCGTCCAAAGTCAGCTTGGGTGAGGCAATTTCAAGGGCGAGGGCGACATTGTCGAGCGCAGATAGCGAGGGAATCAGGTGGAAGCTCTGAAAAACTATCCCTAGCGTTCGGCGCCGAAACAGCGCCAATTCGTCCTCACTCAGGTCGTTCAGCCGCTGCCCGGCGACCACGATATCGCCGGATGTCGGGCGGTCCAGTCCCGCGAGCAGCATCAAGAGAGATGTTTTGCCGCTTCCGGAGGGTCCGACGATCGCAACCACCTCTGCTGGATCCACCCGCAGTGACACGTTCTTCAAAATGGCGAGTGGGTTCGTTGCGACCTCAAGGGTGAAATCCACATTGGCAGCGACGATGATCGGTGTCTCTCGTTGCGCACCAGCGGTGGTTTCTTGGCAACGCATCACGCTGATCCGTCTGACGGCATCTAGTTCGACAGGAGGCGTTTTAGCCCGAGG
>JBKJMF010000204.1:0-6467 GCA_046596525.1 Devosia sp.
AGCAACGAGCAGCGGTTCGAGGTCCCCTGCTCCATCGTCCTGCGCGACAGCGTCAGGGCGGTGACAACCTAGCGGTGGCGCGCCGGCCGTTCCTTCATGGACGGCCCAGTCGATGACCCCGGGCCAAGCGCCCTCCCCTCAACACTTCCGGCCCTGATGCAAAAGGCCCATTTCACCAGGAGTAAGCCATGCCCGACGTCGTTTTCGACGCCCTTATCGTCGGATCGGGGGCCTCGGGTTCCTTTGCCGCCCGGGAACTCACGGCGCAGGGTCTCAAGGTCGTGCAGCTCGAGGCCGGGCCGGAGATCGGCCCCAGGGATTTCGACCCCGAGCACAGGCCGCGCCAATCCGAGATCAACATCCTGCAGCGGGCCAAGGCCACCCTGGGCGGTCAGTGGGTCCAGGCGCGGGCGGCCTTCTTCGACAGCCGACAGCGCAAGCTGTTCACCAGCGATCGCAAGAACCCCTACTCGACGCCATCAGATGCACCCTTCGTCTGGATCCGCGGTCGCCAAGCCGGCGGGCGGACCCATGTGTTTGGCCGCGTGTTGTTGCGCTGGACGGATGACGACTTCAAGGTGAACACCCGCACCGGCCGAGGCGTGGATTGGCCGATCGCCTACGACGACCTGGTGCCCTATTACGAGGAAGTCGAGCGGTCGCTGGAGCTATACGGACAGCCCGACAACGTCTCAACGCTCCCCGACAGCATCTACGCCCACGAGGCCCGGATGACCGACGCCGAGACCCTGTTCAAGGCAGAGGTCGAGAGCCGGTGGCCTGAGCGCAAGGTCGTGACCTGGCGCTACATCGGGCCCGAGCCGACCCGTGTCCTGCGGCCGATGCGCGAGGCCATCGCCAGCGGCAACCTCGATATCCGCTACAACGCCATCGCCCGCCGGATCCTGACCGACGAACAGACCGGCCGAGCGATCGGCGCCGAGGTGATCGACAGCCGGACAGGTGCGATCACGGTGATCAAGGCCAAGTTCGTGGTGCTGTGCGCATCGCCGATCGAGAGCGTCCGGCTCATGCTGAACTCGGCGTCTTCACGCCACCCCAATGGCCTCGGGAACAGCTCCGGCACGCTCGGGCGCTATTTCGTTGACCAGTTGCCCTGCATCGCTGCCGGAACCTTCCCCAAGGCAAAGGGATGGGCGAGCGCCGACACCGCTCCGGCGGATCCCTTCTATGGACCATCCGGCGGTATCTTCATTCCGCGCTTCATCGGCAAAGACGGCAGCTCGGCCGGCAGCGACTTCGACTTTCAGGGGAGCGTGGGGCGGACACGCACCGGCGAGACGAGTGACGCAAGGCTGAGCTTTTTCGGCTACGGCGTGATGCAGCCGAACCCGGACAACCGGATCACCATCGACCCCCGGCGCAAGGACGCCTGGGGCATTCCGGTTCCGCATATCCGCTGCAAGATCGGCCCTGAGGACGAAGCCACTTTGACAGCTGAGATCGACGCGCTGAAGGAGACGATCGAAGGGGCGGGCGGAGAACTGGAGTTCATCGGTTCCCCTCTCGGCCTCGAGGAAATGGGTCTGGGAGCCTACCCGGATTCCGACCCGATAAGCCGCTTCCTGTTCCGCACGATGTTCAGCAGGACCATGGTCATGGGTGCCGCTATCCATGAAGCGGGAGGCGCCCGGATGGGGGCAACAGCGGATCAGTCGGTGCTGAACCAGTGGAACCAGAGCTGGGACGTACCCAACCTGCTGGTGACGGATGCCAGCGCGTTTGCCGGCAGCGGCGTCTCGGGCACGACGCTCACCATAATGGCGCTCACCATTCGGGCCTGTCGGCACCTTGCGCAGCAGTTGAAGGCAGGAAACATTTAGCAACGCTGCTTCGGGGGTGTGGCGGTAGCGGGCTTCCGCTACCATAATTTTTGCTTTATAGATCAATCGCTTGACGGCGCTGCACGAATTTCGAGAAGACATTCGTGACAGAACGGGACGGTCGAGCTAGCCTCCCCATATGTGCAACATCTCGTGCATCACCAGCAAGCAGGGCGTGGAGGTGCAACGCGTCCGCGCGATCTATGCCATGCCGAAGGCGCCACTTTGCTTGATCACCGCCTGACCCTCGCACGCGACGGGATCGCTGCCCGGTCGCTGGAAGGGATCGTCCCCGGCGTCCGCTACATAGACACGACAGTGCACCAGACGGTGGTCCCGTCGGCCTCCCTGCGCCGCGCGCCTTCTCTCGCCGCCGAACAGCTCGACCAACTGCTGTACGGCGAGTTGTTCGAGGTGCTGGAGGAGGTGGATGGCTGGGCCTTCGGGCAGGCCAAGCGCGACGGCTATGTCGGCTATGCCGAGGCTGATGCGCTGGGCGGGCCGCCTGCTACCCCCACCCATACGGTGCGGGCGCTTCGCACCTACGCTTTCAGCGCGCCCAGCATCAAGGCCCCGCCCACCGGGCTCTATTCGATGAACGCCCTGATTGCCGCCGAGGGGCGTGAGGGCCGCTTCGTGAAGACGGCAGGCGGCTGGTTCGTGGAGGAGCACCTCGTTCCGATCGGCCAGGCCGAGGCGGACTATGTGGCGGTCGCGGAGCGGTTCGTCGGCACGCCCTATCACTGGGGCGGGCGCGAGAGCTTGGGTCTCGACTGTTCCGGGCTGGTGCAGCAGGCGCTTTACGCCAGCGGCCGGGCCTGCCCGCGGGACAGCGACCAGCAGGCGGCGATGGGCGAGCCTGTCGAGGGGCTGGGGCGCGGCGACCTGGTGTTTTGGCGCGGCCACGTGGCGATCATGACCAGCGAGGCCGACATCATCCACGCCAGTGGCTTTCACATGGCCGTGGTGGTCGAGCCGCTGGCCGAGGCAGTTGCGCGGATCAGCAGCCGCAGTGGCGGCGAGCCGACAGACTACCGGAGGATCGACTGATGCGACCGCTTCGATATTCGATCAATGTCACGTTGGACGGCTGTGTCGATCACCGTGCAATTCCCGCGGGCGAGGAACTGCATCGCCACGCAACCGAGACGCTCGCGCAGGCTGACGCCCTGATTTTTGGCCGGGTCATGTACGAGATGATGGAGGCTGCGTGGCGGGCGCCGGCGCAGACGGGCGTCTGGGCCGACTGGATGACCGAGTGGATGCGGCCCTTCGCCCGGACGATCGACGAGGCGAAGAAGTACGTCGTATCGGAGACGCTGGAGCGGGTCGACTGGAACGCCGAGCTTATCCGCGGGGATCAGCTGGAGCAGACGGTCCGGCGGCTGAAGCAGGAGCCAGGCAATGGCCTCTACACGGCGGGCGTGACGCTGCCGCTGGCCTTGGCGGAGCTGGGATTGATCGATGAGTACGAGTTCCTGGTGCACCCGAGGCTGGCCGGGCGCGGCCCGACGCCGTTCGCGGGATTGTCGAAGCCGCTCGACCTGATGCTCTTGGACCGGCGGGAGTTCGGCTCGGGGGCCGTGGCGATGCGGTATGAGCCGCGACGGTAGCTACGCCGGCATCGGGCGAATGAAGTGATTGCTCGCGACCTCGCGCACTTCGGGCTGGGCTATGGCCGATTGGCGGCGGATCACGTCGATGCGGCCGAGCTCGTCGCCGAAGCGGGTGTCGGAGAAGCGGCGATCGGGATCGGGGACGGCAGAGAGCAGCAGGCGGGTGTAGGGATGCTGCGGATTGCCGAGCACGCTCTCCGTCTCGCCCCACTCGACGATCTGGCCGGCATACATGACCATGATGTCCTCCGCCACGTAGCGGGCGGTGGCGATGTCGTGGGTGATGTACAGCACCGCCAGCCCCAGCTTGCGCTTCATGTCATTGAGCAGGTTCAGGATGCCAAGGCGTACCGAGACGTCGAGCATGGACGTGGGTTCGTCGGCGATGATCACCGCGGGATTGACCGCGAGGGCGCGCGCGATGCTGATGCGCTGGCGCTGGCCGCCGGACAGCTCATGCGGGTATTTGGGCAGGATCAAAGCCGGATCGAGCTTCACCCGGGTGAGGACCTCGGCGATCGCTGCCTGGCGCTCGGCGCCCTTGAGGGCGGGCTGGTGCAGCCGCAGCGGCCGCTCAATGTGGTAGCGGACGGTGTGCACCGGGTTGAGCGACGAGAACGGGTCCTGAAACACCATCTGGACCGCACTGCGGTAGGCCTTCAGGCTGCCGAGCGGACCGCCCTCGACCGGCGCGCCGCGGAACAGCAGGCGGCCTTCGTCGGGCCGGTACTCGCGCATAATCAGGCGGGCAGCCGTGGTCTTGCCCGACCCGGACTCGCCCACCAGCGCAAGCGTGCGGCCGGGATGCAGCGCAAACGAGATCGAGCGCGCGGCGTATACCCGGGCCTCCGCGCGGCCGAAGCTTTTCGAGACATTGTCGAGGGCGAGGATGGGCGCCGTGTCGCTCATTGGTTGGCCCCCTCGGCGATCTGCGCGCCGGTGAGGCGCGGCATCGAGGCCCAGAGCCGGCGCGTGTAGGCGTGGCGCGGCGTGTGGTAGATCGCCTGCGCGTCGTTGACCTCGACCAGTTCGCCTTCGAGCATGATGCCGATGCGGTCGGAAACCTGCACCATCAGGGCGAGGTCGTGGGTGATGAACAGCACCGAGAAGCCAAGCTCCTGGCGCAGCCGGTGGATGCGCTCGAGTATCTCGCGCTGCACCACCACATCGAGCGCCGTGGTGGGCTCGTCCATAATCAGCAGCTTGGGGTTGAGCGCCAGGCAGATGGCGATGACGACGCGCTGGCGCATGCCGCCCGACAGCTGGTGCGGATAGGCCGTGAGCCGGTCGGCCGGGATGTCCACCAACTTGAGCAGCTCGGCGGCGCGGGCCCGGGCGGCGGCGCGGGACATGCCGGTGTGGGTCTTCAGCACGTCGTGGAACTGATGCTCGATGGTCAGCACCGGGTTCAGTGAGTTCATCGCGCTCTGGAACACCATCGCCACCTCGCGCCAGCGCAGTTGCCTCAGAGCCGCGTCGTCGAGCGCCAGCACATCGCGCCCGTTGAGCAGAATCTGGCTGCCGGACCGGATGAGGGCGGGCGGGCGGTGCAGACGGCTGATGGCAAACGCGATGGTGCTCTTGCCGCAGCCGGATTCCCCGGCGAGACCAAAGAACTCGCCCTTCCCGATGTCGAAGCTCACGTTCTTGACGGCGTGGAAATCCGTCTGCGCGCCGATGTAATCGATGGTGAGGTTGCGGATCGACAGGACGGGGTCGCTCACAGCTTGCCCTCCCCCCGCCTGATGAGCCCGGTCCAGCGGGCCAGCATGCCGCCAGTGCGGAGGCGTGGGTTGGCGATTTCATCGATGGCGAAGTTGATGAGCGCAAGCCCAAGACCGAGCACGGCCAGCGCCACGCAGGGCGTGAGGATGTCCCACCAGGCGCCGACCGACAGCGCCGAGGAGTTCTGGGCGTTGTAGAGCATGATGCCCCAGGACACGGTGTTGGGATCGCCGAGCCCGAGGAACTCGAGCGTCGCCTCGGTGATGACTGCGAAGAGGACGCTGCCGATGAAGTTGATGCCGACGATGGAGATGAGGTTCGGGAAGATCTCGAAGGCCATGATGCGCCAGCCCGGCTCGCCCAGCATTTCGGCGGACTTCACGAAGTCACGCTGCCGGATCGACAGCGTCTCGGAGCGCGTGACGCGCACGCCCCAGGCCCATGAGGTGAAGCCGAGGATCACGGCGATGACCAGGGGGCTCGCCTGCCCGATGAAGGCTGCGAGCACCAGCAGCAGTGGCAGGTTGGGGATGACGAGGATCATGTTGGTGAAGAAGGTGATGATCTCGTCGACCACCCCGCCCTTGTAGCCGGCGATGATGCCGAGGACGGTGCCGATCACCGTGATCAGCAGCCCTGCCCCGAAGCCGACGGCGAGCGACACGCGGGCGCCGTAGAGCAGCCGGGTGAAGACGTCGTAGCCGAGGCGGGTGGTGCCGAGCAGATGGTCGCCGGATGGCGGCTGGTGCGGCCGGCCGACACGCTGGGTTGGGCTGAACTCAGTGAGCAATGGGGCAAAGACGGCAACGAGGATGACGATGGCGAGGATCGTCACGCCGACGAGGGACTTCTTGTTGTGCAGCAGTTGGGCAAGGAGCTTCATCGGTCAGGCCCGCTTCAGTCGCGGATCGAGCAGCGCGTAGCTCAAATCGACGACGAAGTTCGCCGTGAGCATCGCCGCCGTCATGATCAGCAGCGCGCCCTGGATCACCGGATAGTCGCGCGCCAGGATGGCCTGGTAGAGCGTGTTGCCCATGCCCGGGTAGTTGAACACCACTTCGGTGACCAGCGAGCCACCGAGTACGGCGCCCAGCGAGATGGCCAGGGCCGACACCGTGGGCAGCAAGGCGTTGCGCGCCGCATACCAGAGCATGACGCCCTGGTCGGAGAGGCCCTTGGCGCGACCCATGACGATGTAATCCTCGCCGAGCAGGTTGATCATGTTGTTGCGCATGGTCACCGCGAAGCCGCCCGTCAGGACGATCACCATGGTCAGCATTGG
>JBKJMF010000606.1:0-5113 GCA_046596525.1 Devosia sp.
CGACCGGCGGACCAAGAAGGGCACGCCGATGGCGATCCTCAGCCTGTCCGACGCCAGCGGGGGCTACGAGGTGATCGCGTTCTCCGAACAGATCGCGCAGTTCTCCAACATCCTGCAGCCCGGCAAGTCCGTGGTGCTGACCATCGAGGCCGACGAGCGCCCGGACGGCATCAGCCTCAGGCTGAGCAATGCCGAGTTGATCGAGGGTCTGGCGGAAAAGATCGGCCGTCGCCTCACGGTGTTCGCCGGCTCCGAGAAGTGCCTCGTCCCGATCCATTCGCAGCTGAAGCCCGGCGGCGAAGGGCAGGTCAGCTTCATCGTCATCCGCGATGCGGGGGCGAAGGAATACGAGATCGAGCTGAAGGGGGGTTATAGGCTGAGTGCCGAGATCGCCGGGAGCATCAAGGCGATGGACGGCGTGGTGGACGTGAGGCTGAACTAGCGCCGAGGGCGCCTCTCGATTCGTTCTATCGCAACCACACCCACCGGCCTCATCTCCCCCTTGGCGGGGGAGAGGGCGAAATCTTGGGTTCAGCCGTTTGGCTAAGCCTTAGATTTCGCCAGAGAGGGGGTCGATGGAGGGCACGTTGGCTCCGCACCCCCTCTCTTGGAATTTCTAGGACTTAGCGAAGGGCTAAGCCCAAGAAATCCCATTCTCCCCCGCCAAGGGGGAGATGAGATCGAGTGCTCTGCAAAGAATTTGTCCCCCCGCTCCCCCGCCATGCGATTCTGTGCCCGTCCGCTGCACCGAAGCGAGATCATGACGAGTGGTTGGTGCAGCAGAGACCGGGTGAGCAGCAGTCGTGCTGCTTCAGGCGGAAACCATCACGGCAAGGACCGGTTCGCCGGTCAAGCCGCTAGTCAACGCGGGGGTGAGCCGGATGCAGGCTCATCCAGGGTTGGAAGGTCTCCATGCATAAGGGGGCCGGGTAGAGGCGTGCGGGCCAGGCTCCTTTGGGCCGCCGACGTTCAAAGCCCACCAGCCTCGCGATGCGGCAGGGGATGCGCCCCGGCCCTAGGTGGCATAGGCCCAAAATCCCGGCCGGCCGGCGAGGCGTGAGCCTCTTTATCTGCGGACTACCGCTACGGGGCAAACGCCTCGCCGGTCCCGCTTCATCTCTTCTCCCCACGGCGAAGAGAGTTCTTTGAAAACTCCGAAGCCGAAAGGCTGTCGGACGCGTTGGCTTGCTCTGAGCTCACCCCAGTGGGATCCGACGCGTCTCAGGATAGAGCCTAGGCACCATCGCGGACACCGCACGGCGCCGGCCGCTTACAGCAGCCGCTCGGAAAACCCCGAGGCCTTCTCCCGCGTCGACCACTGATCCACGCCCCACTCGCGCACCATCACCGTCACCTTGCCGTCCTCAATGTCGATCAGGTTGTAGCCGTTCGGTTCACCCCGCAGCCGCGTCGATATCGTCGACGATGCCTGCGCCACGAGGATCGGCGACAAAGCGGCGCGTCTGAGGCCGGCCGGCGCGCCCTCCGTGACCGTGCCGGGCCGCTCATGCTTGCGCACGTAGGATAGGTGAAAATGCCCCGACAGCACCAGCCGCACCCCCAGCCGCGAGAACGTCCCGAGCGCCAGGTCGGCGCGCTTCACGAGGCGCATCGGCTTCTGGCCGAGGGTTTCCGGTTGCATCAACGGGTGATGCGCCACCACCACCCGGAGCGCGTCCGGCGATGCCCTTTCGAACCGGCGCTCAAGCCGTTCGAGCTGGCCGCGGCTGATCGCGCCATGGGCCCAGTTCAGCCCGGCGCGCAGCCGGCGCGACGTCTTGATGCCGGCGATCGCCACGCCGTCCATTTCGACAAATGGCTCAAGTTCGGTCGCCACATATCGGCGGTAGAGGCCGTATGGATCGAGGAACCGGCGAACCAGGTTCTGCGCCGGCACATCGTGATTACCCGGCACCGCAAACACCGGCACGGTCAGCGTATCGAGGAAAGCTCGCGCCGCCCGAAACTCGCGATCCGACCCCACCTGGGTGAAGTCGCCACTCACCACGACCAGGTCGGGGTGCTGGGACATCAGGTCGTTGGCGAGGCCGTCGGCCAATCGCGCGTCGTGATGCCCGAAATGCAGGTCGGAGAGGTGACAGATGCGCATGGCTCAGGTGGCCTCGAGCGTCGGCTCGGTTTCGGTGGGAACGGGCGGGGCGAGAATCGATAGCGCCATGGGGAGAATCCTGAAGCGAAGCGGACTGACGAGAGTTTCGATTTCGCCATCGACCATGGCGCGGATCCGCGTCCAACGCGTACGGATCAACACGGCACGGACGTTCTCGATCTCGAGCACATCGTCGTTCCGCCAGTTGCCGAGCACCATCTCGGCGGCAAGCCGAACCGCATCCCGAACTCTCAGGTGTCGCAGCAAATAGAGGCTCAATGTACCGCCATCGAGGTGCGGACGATGGAACAACTGCCCCAGTCCCTCGGCATAATCGTTGTTGGCAATAGCGATCGACTGCACCCGTTCGATGCGAGTTTCGCCCGAGCTCGGCGTGATCTCGGCGGCGAAGCGCCGGATCCTCGACAGGCGGCGAACGAAGTGCCCGAGGAACCCGAGCTTGGCCCCAAGATCGCCGCGGCCGCGCAATTTCTCCCGCGCGGCGGCAATTCCCGGCACCGCGCCAATGACCACCTTATGAAGGAACAGCCGCCCGTTGACTTCGCCAACATCCATCTTGCGCGGCACCATCGTGTCGAGCGCTTCGAACCAGCCCTCCAGCGTGATGGGTATGGCAAGATCTCGCGCCAGCAGGTTGGCAGTCCCGAGCGGCAGAACCGCGAGCGTTCTACCGGTATCGATGGCGACCTGCGCGAGACCCGTGGCCGTTCCGTCGCCGCCGGCAGCCAGAAGGATTTCCGCCGAGCTGTTACGCGCGACCTGCATCCTCGCTTCGAACGATTGCCGCGGGTCTGCGTCGATGCTGATCGCCTCACCCCGCGCCGCAAACAGTTCCTGCAGCCGCACCGCCGTCACGCCCAGCCGCATGGCGCCGCCGGAGTTGGGGTTCAGAAGAATATGGTACTTAATCCCCCACATGCGCGCCCCAACTTGTCCCCATCCGTACGGCAGCTAACGCGGCAGTGGGGCGCCCGTTCCTACTGGCTCGAACGTTCTTGCGCGAAAAGCTGCTTTGGCAGCCAACGCGGGTGCGCGACCGGAACGACCCCAAGGGCCGATCAGTTGGAGCGATTGCGGCACGCCTGTGTACCCGCCCCAACCTGCCAAGGAACTGGGCAATGAAAACAGTTTGGGCCACGTAGCCTGTTAGCCGATGTTCTCTCCGGTTGCCGGATCGAAGTAGCAGGCATGCGCAATGTCTGCGGTCAGCCGGAGCGCGCCGTGCGGCTCCAGCATGGTCCGCCCCGGCAGCCGGGCAACGATGGTCTTGCCGCCCAGTTCGGTGGTGACAAAGGTGTCCGATCCGGAACTCTCGACCAATTGCGCGGTCACCGCGAGCCCCTGCGACCCATAGGCCAGCGCAAACGCTTCGGGGCGCAACCCCACGATCAACTCTGTGCCATGGTACCCGCCGAGCGAGGCCGGCGGGTTCGCGACCTGCAACCGATTGCCGTCGGACAGCATCAGTTCTGCGCCGTCGGCTCCCAGCTCCAGCCTCGCCGGCACGAGGTTCATGGGCGGCGAACCCATGAAATCGGCGACGAACAGGTTCGCAGGCTGGTCGAAGACCTGCTGCGGTGTGCCGATCTGCTGCACCACCCCTTGGTTGAGCACGACGATGCGCGTTCCGAGGGTCATCGCCTCCACTTGGTCGTGCGTCACATAGACGATGGAGGCGCCAAGCCGCTCGTGCAGGCGCTTGATCTCGCCCCGCAGTTCGACCCTCAGCTTGGCATCGAGGTTAGAAAGCGGCTCGTCGAACAAGAACAGCACCGGCTCGCGGACCAGCGCGCGCCCCATTGCCACGCGCTGCCGCTGACCGCCCGACAGCGCCCCCGGTTTGCGCTCGAGCAGATGCGAGATTTGCAGCAGGTTGGTGACTTCGCGAACCTTTTCGGCCTGAACGGGCTTGGGCACGTTGCGCACCTTCATGC
This sequence comes from Devosia sp., assembly GCA_046596525.1. GTDB lineage: Bacteria > Pseudomonadota > Alphaproteobacteria > Rhizobiales > Devosiaceae > Devosia_A. The sequence goes on from JBKJMF010000606.1 coordinate 4,066, forward strand.
CGAAGGCGATGTTCTCGGCCACCGTCATGGTCGGGTACAGCGCGTAGCTCTGGAACACCATGGCAATGTCACGATCGCGTGGCGGCACCTCGGTGACATCGCGTCCGCCGATGACGATCTGGCCTCCAGAGGTGGTGTCGAGCCCGGCAATGCAGTTGAGCAGCGTGGACTTGCCGCAGCCGGAAGGGCCGACCAGCACCAGGAAGTCGCCCTGGGCCATCGAGATGCTGATGTCCTTGAGGACCTCGACGCTGCCAAAGCGCTTGACGAGATTGCGAACCTCGAGGACCGGGCCTGCCTGTGCCGACAGTTCTGCTAGTGCGGCCATGCTTTCCTCCCAGTAAGCGGCGCGGCGCCGGTCGAGGCGCGGACGATCAGGTCGGCGGTCACCATGCGCTGAAGTTGTTTGGGGTCCGCACCGCCGATGCGGGCCACCATCATTTCGGCGAGTGCCACGCCCGCTATGCGGATAGGCGAGCGGGTTACCGTCAGCGGCGGATTGAAATGCTCCGGCCGCAGGTGCGGCAGCACATCGTCATGGGCGATGACGCTGAGATCGGTGCCGACAGCAAGGCCGGCTGCCGCGGCAGCCCGGATAACGCCGAGCGCCTGAAGCGTCGACGAACAGAGGAAAGCGGTTGGCGGCGGTCCCAGGCGACCCGAGAGCATTTCGGTGGCATGGGTGAAGCCTTGGTCCTCACTCATCAGGTCATGGCTGACGAAGCGATCGGGAATGTGGATCTGTCGCGCCCCAGTGACCCGCCTGAAGGCCGCCTCGCGCTGCGCGGCAAAGGCTAGTTCCGCTTCCCCGTTAAGCAACGCGATGCGCCGATGCCCCAGGTCGATGAGCAGCGATGCCGATGCCGCAAAGGCCGCGTCGTTGTCGATATCAAAGTAGGCATAGTCGACATCGTCGCCGGTGCGGCCGTGGACAACAAAGGGGAAGTTGCGTTCGCTGAGCGTGGTGATCCGGGGGTCGTCGTGCTCCGGGGCCGAGACGATCATGCCATCCACCGAGCCGGAGGAGGCGAAACGTTCGTAATGCGCG
>JBKJMF010000009.1:0-2618 GCA_046596525.1 Devosia sp.
GCCGTCTCCGTACCGCGAACAGCACGATGGCTATCTCGCCCGCTACCTGTCCACCGGCGAGAAACGCATTATCGGGATCGATCGCGTCGTCGTGGGCAGGCGCGCCGATGGCTCGACCTTTCCCATGAAGCTGGCGGTGGGAGAGACACGGACCGGCGACAAAGTGTACTTCACCGGCTTCATCCGGGATCTGACAGAACGCGAGGAAAGCGCCGCCCAGCTAGAAGCCGCCCAGAGCGAGCTGGCCCGTCTCGCGAGGTTCAATGAACTGGGGGAAATGGCGTCAACGCTCGCCCACGAACTGAACCAGCCGCTCTCGGCAATCGCCAACTATGTGCAGGGCTGCGTTAAGCTGCTCGACCAGGTGGGCGAGGAATATGCAGTCAAGATGCGTGGCGCTTTGACGGAGACGGCCAAGCAGGCACTTCGAGCCGGCGATATCATTCGACACCTACGTGAGTTCGTTACCCGCGGCGATACGGAACGGCACCCCGAAGACATCAAGAAGTTGGTCGAAGAAGCCGGGGCCCTCGCGCTGGTCGGATCCCGTGAGCGCGGAATTCGATCTCAGTTCGAGTTTGGCCCCGATGGCGGCAAGGTGCTGGTGGACCGTGTACAGGTGCAGCAAGTTCTGACCAACTTGATGCGCAATGCCATGGAGGCGATGCGTGACACCGACCGCAAGGACCTTATTGTGAGAACACGCTCGGATGGCGACGGCTTGCTCACAGTAGAGGTTGCCGACACTGGAACCGGCATCTCGGATGAAGTGGCCAGTCAGCTGTTCCAGCCGTTTGTCACTTCGAAGCCTGGCGGTATGGGGATAGGCTTGTCGATCTCGAAACGTATCATCCAGTCGCACGGTGGCGATATCTCGGTGGTACGCAACGATGCTGGCGGGGTTACCTTTGCATTCACCTTGCCCACCATGAAGGACAGCGACGATGAGTAAGACCGACGTGGTTGTCCATATCGTCGACGACGAAGAAACGGTGCGCGCCTCGCTCGCCTTTCTTCTCGATATGTCCGGCTTTGCCGTCCGCACCCATCCGTCGGCTCAGGCATTCCTGAACATTGCTTCCGACGTCAAGAATGGCTGCCTCGTAACGGATCTACGGATGCCCGATATCGATGGCGTCGAGCTATTGCGCCGCCTGAACCAGTCGGGCGCGATGCTGCCCGCCATCGTCGTCACTGGGCATGGAGACGTGCAGATGGCGGTTGAAGCCATGAAGAACGGCGCCATGGATTTCATCGAAAAGCCGTTCAGCGACGAAACCATCATCGAGTCGATTCGCCGGGCGGTCGATCGCGCCGGTGAACAGGGCGATGCTGAACAAGCCCAATCGCGTATCCGGGAACGTCTCGCCAGTCTCAGCGAGAGAGAGATTCAGGTGTTGCAGGGTGTGGTCGAGGGTCGCGCCAACAAGACCATAGCGTTTGACCTGGGTATCAGCCCGCGCACGGTGGAGGTGTACCGCGCCGGACTGATGGCAAAGATGCAGGCCCGCAGCCTTGCCGAGCTCGTGCGCATGGTCATGGACATCGACCTGCAGGCCACGCGCGGCGCGTGACGGTCATGGACTTGATCTACCGCAAAACGGCCCAACCCGTAACGCGGTAGACGCGAGGAACTCCGAAATCCCTAGGAGTGTGATCGGAAGTCGTTAGGCATGAGCCACCTCCTCGTCATCGCGCCTACTGCCGAGCTCAGAAATTCGCTGCGGTTTGCACTTGAGGCGGAAGGGCACGACGTGACTGTTCATGCCCGCCTCCAGGACCTCTCGGAGCCGCCGGACGAGTTTGACTGCGCGATCCTCGACCATCATGCGCTTGACGCAAATGCGAGCGAAGCCACCGACTTTCTGAGGGCATTTGGCCCGGTGGTGCTTCTCGCGAACATCGACCCTCACCCGTTGTCGCACCTGAGCTTCATCACGGTGACCAAGCCCTCGCTTGGTCCCCTGCTCTCCCGAGCTGTCGGACAGGCCATCCAGTCACGTTCAACCACTACGTAGACTCCCTAGGACCTCGACCGGAGTTTCTCCGCGCGACCGAATAGGCGACGCTCCTTCCAGCAAATCAGAGGGCGTCCCCATGCTTACCCAGACCGTCTTTCCCACTGCGAATACGCCGGCGCTTCCCGGTCACTTCGACGCCGCGACCCGTGCACTTATGGCGCAGGCCAATGTCGGCGGCATCGACTTCTATCCCACCGACGCCGTGATCTACGCCCAAGGGGACAAGGCCGGTCCCCTTTACCTGGTCGAGTTCGGCACGGTGCGGATCTGCCGCATGACCGCGGACGGGCGTCGCCAGATCAACACCTTTCATTTCGCTGGGGATGTCTTCGGCCTTGAGGCCGACGACGAGCATCAGTCCTACGCCGAAAGCGTGGACGGCGCTGGCATTCGTGTCCTGCGACCGATGCCGGGAGATGCATTCGCACAGAGGCTGCTGGGCCTTTCCCTGCGTGGCCTGGCGAGGGTCCAGGAACACCTGCTGCTGCTCGGCAGGATGAATGCCAACGAAAAGGTTGCCACCTTCCTGCTCGATCTGCTGAACCGGCAGGAGTCTGAATCCACCATCGCCCTGCAGATGCAGCGCAACGATATCGC
>JBKJMF010000081.1:0-4563 GCA_046596525.1 Devosia sp.
GTTCCCGGCACAATCGTATGCGATGAGGATGAGATCATGGAAAAGCAGATCGTTTCGGGCGTCACCCTGGCGCGGGCCGAATCCAAGATCACGCTGCGCGACGTCAAGGACCGGCCGGGCGTTGCCGCGGCGATTTTCGGCGCGCTGTCGGACGAATCCATCGTCGTCGACATGATCGTGCAGAACGTCTCCGAGGACGGCTCGACCACCGACATCACCTTCACCGTGCCCGATGCCGAGCATGACAAGGCGGTCGCGGCGCTGAAGGCGGCAGGTGAGGCCGGGCGCTTCGAATACCGCGTGCTCAACACCGCCAAGGGCGGCGCCAAGGTGTCGGTCGTCGGGGTGGGCATGCGCAACCATGCGGGCGTCGCCGCCTCGATGTTCAAGGCGCTGGCCGACAAGTCGATCAACATCCAGTTGATCACCACCTCGGAAATCAAGACCTCGGTGCTGATCGATGACGAATATGCTGAGCTTGCGGTCCGGGCGCTCCATACGTATTACGGGTTGGACAACCAGGACGCCTGAGACGCTTTGACCCCGGTCGCGGCGCCCAGGCGATAAGGCGGCGCCGGGCCGCCAGGCGGGAATCATGGCCACAGCGATCAGCGGGCCGCGCGTGCTTTTGAAGCAGTTGCGCGAAACCATGGCGGAGCCGCTGGCTTCGCAGGCTCGGCTCGACAAGATCGTCAACCTCATCGCGGACAACATGCACGCGGACGTCTGCTCGTTCTACGTGCTGCGCGATGACGGCGCGCTCGAGCTGTTCGCCACCCGCGGTCTCGAGGCGAGCGCCGTGCACATGACGACGCTGCGGCTCGGCGAGGGCCTTGTCGGCCTGATCGCGGCACAGGCCGAACCGCTCAGCCTCGATAACGCTCCGGCCCATCCGGCCTTCGCCTATCGCCCGGAAACCGGCGAAGATCCGTTCCAGGCCTTCCTCGGCGTACCGGTGCTGCGGGCCGGCCAGACGCTCGGCGTGCTGGTGGTGCAGAACCGCAATTCGCACAGCTACGGCGAAGACGAGATCGAGGCGATGCTGACCACGGCGACCTTGCTCGCCGAGATGATGTCGACCGCCGATTTCGATGCGCTGATCAAGCCGGGCCAGGATATCGACCTGCGCCGCCCGCGCCGCTTCGACGGCAATGGCTTCACCGACGGGGTGGCGCTGGGCAAAGTCGTGCTGCACGACCCGCGCGTCGTCGTTACCAACTTCGTCGCCGAAGACACCGATGTCGAGCTCGACCGCCTGCAACAGGCGCTCGGCCAGATGCGGGTGTCGATCGACCAGATGCTCAGCCATGGCGACATGCAGTCGTTCTCGGATCATCGCGAGATCCTCGAGAGTTACCGGATGTTCGCCAACGACCGCGGCTGGGTCGACCGGCTGACCGAGGCGATCGATAACGGCCTCACCGCCGAGGCGGCGGTGGAGCGGGTGCAGAACGACACCCGCGCCCGGATGATGCGGTCGACCGATCCCTACATCAAGGACCGCCTGCACGACCTCGATGACCTGGCCAACCGGCTGCTGCGAGTGCTGACCGGCAATGGCGGCGGCATGGGCAAAAAGGACCTGCCCGAGAACGCTATCCTCGTCGCCCGCAACATGGGCCCGGCGGACCTGCTGGAATACGACCGGACGCGGCTGCGCGCCGTGGTGCTGGAAGAAGGCGCGGCGATCTCGCACGTCGCCATTGTCGCCAAGTCGCTCGGCCTCGTCGCCGTGGGGCAGGCGGAAAATATCGTCGCCATGTCGGAATCTGGCGACGAAATCATCGTCGATGGCCAGGCCGGCATCGTCTATCTGCGGCCAACGCCAGACATGATCCAGGTCTATATCGACAAGGTGCGGCTCGGCGCCAAGCGGCGCGCGCACTACATGGAGCTGAAGGACAAGCCGGCCATCACCCGCGACGGGCACGAGATCACGCTGCTGCACAATTCGGGCATCGTCGCCGACCTGCCGATGTTGCAAGACACCGGCGCCTCGGGCGTCGGGTTGTTCCGCACCGAGTTGCAGTTCATGATCGCCTCGCGCCTGCCACGGCTGAAGGAGCAGGTCGAACTCTACACCGAGGCGATCCGCCTCACCGAAGGCAAGCCGATCGTCTTCCGGCTGCTCGATATCGGCGGCGACAAGGTGCTGCCGTATCTGCGCTACGAGACCGAGGAAAACCCGGCCATGGGGTTCCGCTCGCTGCGCTTGGCGCTCGACCGACAGGGGCTGCTGCGCATCCAGATCCGCGCACTGCTGCAGGCGGCCAATGGCGGGCCGATGAAGATCCTCGTACCGATGGTCACCGATGCCTGGGAATTCCGGCAGACCCGCCTGGTGGTGAACAAGGAAGTCGAGCGGATGAAGCATGCCGGGCAGGCAGTGCCGTCAAAGCTCGAGCTCGGGGCCATGATCGAGGTGCCCTCGCTGTTGTGGGAGCTCGACCAGGTGCTGCCCGAGGCGGACTTCGTCTCGATCGGCTCGAACGACCTAGTGATGTTCCTCACTGCGGCCGACCGCGGCAACAAGCGCGTCGCCAAGTCCTATGACCCCATCGCGCTGCCCCGCCTGCGTGCGCTGAAACACATCGTCGACATGGCCAGGCGCTACAACGTGCCGCTGACCATGTGCGGCGAGCTCGCCGGCAAGACCGTCGAGGCCCTGGCGCTACTCTCCATTGGCATGACCAAGCTGTCGATGAGCCCGCCTTCCATCGGTCCGATCAAGGAAATGATCCTCGGCACCGAACTCACTCCCATCCGCAATTCGGTCTCCGCCGCCCTCCTCGAAGGTGCGCATGGCCCCGGCATCCGCGAGCTGCTGCTCGATTGGGCCGGGCGGCAGGGCCTGGTGATCTAGGTATCAATGGCCTCCCTCCCGCAGGACAAACTCGACGCTCTCACCAAGCGGTTCGATTCGATCGAAGCAGCGCTGGCCTCCGGCCCGGCGGCCGAGCTGTTCGTCAAGCTCAGCAAGGAATATGCCGAGCTCGAGCCGGTGGTGCGGCCGATCCAGGCCTACCAGAAGCTGCTCGCCGATCTCGAATCGGCGGAAGAGCTGGTCGGGTCGGGTGACAAGGAAATGGCCGAGATGGCGTCCGCCGAGATCGGCGAACTAAAGCCGAAGATCGAGCAATCGGTGGTCGAGATTCGCATACTCCTCCTGCCAAAGGATGCGGCCGACGAGAAAAGCGTCATCCTCGAAGTGCGCGGCGGCACTGGCGGCGATGAAGCGGCACTGTTCGCAGGCGATCTGCTGCGGATGTACCAGCGCTACGCGGACCTGCAGGGGTGGAAATTCAGCCTGATGGAGGAGAGCCCGGGCGAAGTCGGCGGCTACAAGGAAGTGGTCGCCAACATCACCGGCAAGGGTGCCTACGCCAAGCTCAAGTACGAATCAGGCGTGCACCGGGTGCAGCGCGTGCCGGCGACTGAAACGCAGGGCCGCATCCACACCTCCGCTGCCACTGTCGCCGTGCTGCCCGAGGTCGAGGAAATCGACATCGACATCAAGGCCGAGGATATCCGCATCGACACCATGCGGTCGTCCGGGGCCGGTGGCCAGCACGTCAACACCACCGATTCGGCGGTGCGGATCACCCATATTCCCTCCGGCATCGTCGTCACCTCATCGCAGAAGAGCCAGCACCAGAACCGCGCCACCGCCATGAAGGTGTTGCAGGCGCGGCTCTATGAAGAGCAGCGCTATGCCCGGGACACCGCCCGCTCCGAGGCCCGCAAGGAGCAGGTGGGCTCGGGCGACCGCTCGGAACGCATTCGCACGTATAACTTTCCTCAGGGACGGGTAACCGATCACCGGATCAATCTGACGCTCTACAAGCTCGACAAGGTGATCGCCGGGGAGGCTCTGGAGGAGCTGATCTCGGCGCTGATCACCGAACACCAGGCGGCGCAGCTCGCCGCCATGGAGGGGATTTCCTGACACTCAGCGTAGGGGCAGCATGGCGAGGGGTACGCGACCTGTTCCGGCGGGCCGAAATCGACACGGCGGAACTCGACGCCCGGCTATTCGCTGAAGCGGCCTTCGGCATGGACCGGCTGGAGCTGGTCAACCGCGAGCGCGAAGATGTGCCGGAAAAGCAGCTGAGGGCGCTTGAGGCCTTCGCCGCTCGCCGCCTCAAGGGCGAGCCGGTGGTGCGCATCCTAGGCGAGAAGGAATTCTGGGGACTGAGCTTCAAGCTCAACTCGGCAACACTCGTGCCGCGCCCCGAGACCGAACTGCTGGTCGAGCGCGGCCTCGAGGTGATCGGTGCGCTCGACAAGGCCCGCATCCTCGATCTCGGAACGGGCACCGGCTGTATCCCGATCTCGCTGCTGACCGAATATTCCGACGTCAGCGCGGTCGCCGTCGATCTCTCGACCGAGGCGCTGGAGATGGCGCGCTTCAATGCCAACCGACACGGGGTAGGCAGCCGTTTCACGACGCTCAAGGGCTCGTGGTTCGATCCGCTGGAGCCCGGCGAGCGCTTCGACCTCGTCACCTCGAACCCGCCCTATATCGAGACCGCCGAAATTGCCGGGCTGATGCCCGAGGTGCGC
>JBKJMF010000470.1:0-11076 GCA_046596525.1 Devosia sp.
GCGGAGCGTGGCTGAGAGCTTCCCCGCCAAGATCCTCGATGCCTCGGACAGCCCGGGCGAAGAAGTCGACGGGCTGCGGCGGCGGCTGGTGGACTTGCGCGAGAAACTCGACCGGTCCGTTGCCTAGCCGAGGGGAGGTGTGGGAGGGGACTGCCCCTCCCAGCGACGACCTAGTGAACCGACGACTTGGACAGCAGGTTCACAATCAGCGTCCCCGCGATGATAAAGGCCAGCCCGATGATGGCAGGCAGATCGAGCTTTTGTCCAAGAAACAGCAGCCCGATAATCGAGACCAGGATGATGCCGACGCCCGACCAGGTGGCGTAGGCGATGCCGACGGGAATCGTCTTCAGGGTGAGCGACAGGAAGTAAAAGGCCACCACGTAGCCGATGAGCACGATGGCGCTCGGAACGAGCTGGGTGAAGCCGTTTGACGCCTTGAGCGCCGTGGTTGCGAACACCTCGCCAATGATGGCAATGAGCAGGAAGATGTAGTTCTGCATTGGAACTCTCCGGTTTGAGCCGGACGTCCCTAAATCACCCAATTCCTCGATCGTCACGCGCACTTCTGTGTGATTTGACAAGACGTTAGAAGTCGGACCACACGAAAGACGGTGCGATCAAAGAGCCGGCAAGTCCCATAGATCGAGGATGAGCAGGACCAGGGCAGCGACGTGCAACAGCGCGATGAGCAGCGTCACAGTGGCGAAGCTCTGCTTGCTGGTCTTGTGGCGCAGTAACTGCTGGGCGACGAGGCCGCCGGCGATGCCGCCAATGAGATCGATAGTGTGCAGTGACCGCTCGCTGACCCGCCAACGGCCGCTTTCCGCGGCTCGCTTGTCGAACCAGTAGACGATGATGCTGACGGCGCCGAGGCTGAGGTAGGCGACAAGCACCCAAAGCGGAGCGCGGCCGAGAAGGATGGCGGCGAGGGCGAGCATGGCGAGGAGAGCGGCGCCGGCTGTGAACAGCCAGTTCCCTGATGCCTGCCGAACGGGCGGGGCACCTCGCAGGCGGGCCGCCGTGTTCACCGGATTGGCGCCGGCGATCTGCACGTCCCTGGCAGCCGGTCGCCCGTCACGGCCCTGAGTGAGAGCGAAAGATACCCGATCGCCAACACGCGGCCGCGTTGCGATGCGCCCGATGGACTTGATGTGCACGAAGCAGCGCTGCCCATCGTCGGCGACGATGAAGCCGAAGCCGCGCTCGTCATTCCACTGCACCAGTTCGCCGGCCTGACGCGCCATCGCCTACTCCGCGAGGTCCGCTTCGCTCCAGCCGAGTGCTGCCATGTCTTCGACCCGGTCGCGGGAATCGCTGGCGGTGAGGAATTCGTCAAGCTGCGGCGGCTTGACCGTGGAGCCCGCGAGCATGGCGTGGACCTGGCCGCGATGGTGGGTCTGGTGCATGAACAGATGCAGCAGGAGATCGTCGGTGCGCTCGACCTGGATGCGGCTGGTGCGATGGACGCGGGTTTCGGCGGCGAGGCGCGCGTCGGTGAGGCCGGTGCAGAAGGCGAGAAGACGCTCGTCGACGGCGAACCGCGCTGCCGCAAGCGGCGCGATGGTGTCGAACGGCTCCTCCGGATCCCAGGCTTTGGGGCCGAGCGTGCCGCCTTCCAGCGCATCGACGTAGAACCAGTCGACAGTGAGGATGTGGCTGAGGGTGGATTTCAGCGAGGGGAAGAAGCTCACCCGCGTCGCTTCGAGCTCGCCCGGCTGCAACTCGAGGCAGGCGGTGAGCAGGCGGCGATTGGCGAGGCGGTTGTTCTGCGCGAGCTTGCGCATGATGCGAGTGGCGATGGTCATGGTTCGTCCTTCTCCGGGGCGGTCGCGGCCGCCATGCCTTCGGCGACCAGGCTGCCGAACAGCTGCCCGAGCCGGTTGCTGACCGGCGTGTTGGCGTTGGCGAGGACGCTCGACACCTCGCCGACCAGATTGGCGCTGAGGGCATCGATCAGGTCGCGACCCTTCTTCGACAAGGCCAGCACCTTGGCCCGCCGGTCCACGGCATCTTCACGGCGGGACACGAGACCCCGATCGACGAGCGCGCTGGCGACGCGGCTGGCGGCGGGCAGCGGCAAGTCCAGCGCGGTGGCGAGGACGTTGATGCGCAGCTCAGTCTGCCGATCGAGCAAATGAAGTGCGGCCAGTTCGGCCAAGGACAGGTTCTCGTGCCGGAGGTTGCGAGCAGTGGTCGCGACCATGTGCGCCGACATCAGCCGCAGGAACTGCGCCAGCGGGCTTTGAGGGTCGGCGTCGGTGATCACTTGCATATTTCTAATCATTGCAAACTCGCAACCATTATGAACGCGCAATAAATACTGCGCTCAAAGCCGGTTCACGGGAAGCCCGTCATAGAGGCGCCGTCCAGTCATCCACCGGGAATGCTGGACCGGCGACCGGATGACCGGCGCCGTTCCCACCCCGGTACAGGAGACTGAAAATGCTGAAGACCACTCTCGCCGTGCTGGGGATCGCCGTCGCGCTGTCGCCCTCGTTCGCCACGGCATTCTCCATTATCGAACTCGATCGCACCGACAGCATCGTCGACACGATCGGCGATCACCACCAGGTCGAGACGCCGCAGATCCACAACGATCAGGTCATGCACGCCATCAACGACGTTATCCTCGGCCAGGACGGCCAGCCGGTGAGGGGCGTCAAGCTCGACGCCAAGGTCAAGATCGGCGCCATCCTCAAGTGCACCGTTGCCGGCACGCCGAGCGAGTTCCCCGACGACCTCCGCATCGCCAATGCCGGTGTGGTGGCGATCCCGGTCGGCACGCAGTTCAAGTGGAAGGTGCAGGGCGTCAGCGGCATCGCCTCGCTGGGCCAGGCGCTGAAGCCGGGCAAGGCGCTGAAGCTCAACGGCGTGCTGCAGGGCGGCGTCGAAGCGGGCACGGCCTGCTCGGCCAAGGCCATCGGGCTTTGAGGGATCAAAGGGCCCCGGCCATTTCGGCCGGGGCCTCAACCGCGCAGGAATTTCGCGCGATACTGGCGGGGTGTCATCTGCTTCAGCGCCTTGAACTGGCGGTTGAAGTTGGCGAGCGAGTCATAGCCCACGTCGGAAGCGACGTGGGCTATTGGCCGTTCGGTGGCTGAAAGCAGCGCGCAGGCTTCGCCGATGCGGAGCCGGGTCACGTAAGCGGAGACCGGGCTGCGGACGTGGCGGACGAACAGCCGATGGAGGCCCGAGGGTGAGAGCGCCGCGATATCGGCCAGCGCGTCGATCGACAGCGGTTCCATGTAGCGGGTGTGGATGACGTCCAGCACCCGGTCGATGCGAGTGCGATCGGCGGAGTGATGCGGCATGGCCGCGGCGGAACTGGCGAGCGGCGTGGCGGCGCTGTCCTCGGCGAGGCGGCGGAGGATGTCGATCAGCGCGGTGAGCCGATCCGCTGGTGGGCGGGCGAACAGCACGTCGATGGATGGGCGGACGGCTTCGGACGCGGCGTCCGAGAATTTCAAGCCGCGTTGGGCTCGCGACAGCAGGTCGGCGACGGGGCGGAGTTCGGCGAGCAGCTTCGTCAAACCGGCGGCCCAATCTGGGTGGAACCACATCACCCTCGCGACATGTGGGGATGTCTGATCGAGCTTGTCGCGGCTGGCCCAGGTGTGCGGCAGGTTGGGGCCGATCAGCACCAGGTCGCCATCGTCGTAGTCACCGATGTGATCGCCGATGAAGCGCTGGCCGCGAGAGTTCAGCGTCAGGGTCAGCTCGAACTCGGGGTGATGGTGCCACTGGAACGGGATGGCGGCATCAAGCCGACGGTCGAGCCAGGCCCACGAGGCGCCGTCTGGCGGCATGACCTTTTCGAGAAGCGGCTTCATCGTGCGCGTTGCTCACCATCAGCGCCAGAATAGTATCAGAATTGGCTGGTCGACGGCAACATGGCCCCGGCCGGGTCGCTAGGCTGCCTGCATCGAAAGCAATCCCCGAGGGGGAACATCAGATGGAGGATTACGATGTCGATGGCTCAGGGCATGGCCCCCAAGGGTATGGCACAGGGAATGGCGCCGCGGGACTCGCACCCGACGACGCAGAGGGTCACGACGCAGCTCAAGGACATCAGGAAGACGCTGCCGCTGCGGGTGCTGTCGGAGGCGGATTTCCAGCACTGGCAGACCAAGGGCTATGTGATTGTTCGCAATGCGGTCGACGCGGATCATGTCCAGCGGCTGAAGGATTTGCTCTGGGCATTTGAGGAGAAGGACCCGAACGATCCCTCGACCTGGTACACGCCGCAGCGGCGCGACCACATCATGAAGGAGCTCAACGGCACCGGCATGGTGGAGATCTACAACCACCAGTACCTGTGGGATAACCGCCAGCAGCAGCGGGTCTACGACGCCTTCGTCGATATCTGGGACATGGAAGAGCTGTGGGTCTCGATCGACCGGGCCAACCTCAATGTGCCGAAGAAAGTGCCGGGCAACCCCAACGGCTTCATCCACTGGGACAGCGATACCTCGCTCGACCCGCTGCCGATCGGCGTGCAGGGCGTGCTCAGCCTCGTGAAGCAGGACGGCGATGTCGGCGGCTTCCAGTGCATTCCGGAGCTGTTCTACGATTTCGACACCTGGGTGAAGACCCAGCCGGCCGACCGCGACCCGATGCATCCCGATACCACGGGGCTGACCATCACCAATATCGAGATGGAGCCCGGCGACCTGATGATCTTCAACACGCTGCTCGCCCATGGGGTGCGGCCGAACCACTCGATCAACTCGGGCAACCGCGTGCGCATGGCGCAGTACATCTCGATGTTCCCGGCCAACGAGGAAGATGTCATCGATCGCGCCGAACGGGTCCGGTTGTGGCGCGAACTCGACCACCCGCAGCGCGATGCCTTCCCGGGCGATCCGCGCGAGTGGGAGAAGAAGCACGCCGAAACCGCCAAGCTCAGCGAACTGGGCGAAAAGCTGCTCGGGCTGCGTAGCTGGAGCTGAGCGGCTAAGCACAGCGCATGATGGCGAGGCGGCAAGCGATTGCCGCCTCGCTGGTTTTCAGCGGCAGCCGGCCATGCTGACCAGCGCGCTGACGATCAGCGGCGTCGCGGCGGTCTCGCCCCAGCGCTTGTTGTCCGGCGCACCATTGGCGAGCACGTCGCGCACCAGCCCGGCATTCAGCGCCATCGGCTTGCTGCAGGTGACGTAAGCCTTGCCCTTGGCGTCGGTGGCGTTGAGCAACACGCCGGCAGATTCCCCCAGACCGCCGAGATAGGCCTGCAGCAGCTGGCCGGCGTGCCGATCGCCGTCGGCGCGATCGAGCATGTCCATGACCTGGGCGACGGAAATCTGTCCGGTCGAGGTGCTGGAGGTAGCGGCGAAGGCAGGCGAGGCGACCAAAGCGACGAGCAGAACGGCAAGCCGAGCGGCCGATGCGAGACGGTGACGAGGCATATCAGGCTCCTGTTGAAAAGCGAACGCTGTGCTTGTTACACAGCTATTTATTGTTGTGCAACAATAATTTCTTGCTGTATTGCTTGTGGCGTCATGAGCCTGGAGCCTCCTATGTCAGACGCCACCGGACCGGCCGATATCGACAGCTCGAACGCCTTGCGGCGGCGGCGGATCGCCCGGCTCAGCCAGGTGACCCGCGTCGCGGCGCTGGTGTTTGCCTTGGGGTTGCCGCTGGGCGGCCTCGTCTACTGGGGCTTTGCACCGACCAACGTGCTGGCGGGCAGCGCGGGGCTGCCAGCCAATTGGCTGGCGGATTTCGGGCTCGGCAACCGGGTGCTGGTCATGCTGCTTGCGCTCCTGGCAGTGCTGCCGCTGAGCTGGGGGCTGTGGCGGCTCGCCGAAGCGCTGCAGCATTTCCGCGAGGGCCGGCCGTTTGCGCTGGCCGCCGCGACCGGCATGCGAGACTTCGCCATCGGGGTGTTCGTCTGCACTCTCACCAAGCTGGTGGCGGGGGCGCTGCTGAGCGTGGCGCTGAGCTGGAATGCGCCCGCCGGGCAGAAGCAGCTGGCGATCTCGGTGAGTTCGGACATGCTGCTGATGCTGCTCTTGGGGGCGGTGCTGACGCTGGTCGGCTGGGCCTTGGCGGAGGCTGCTGCCATCGCCGAAGAAAACGCGCAGTTCGTCTGACGCCATGCCAATCAAGGTCAACCTGGCGGTGCTGCTGGCCGAGCGCCGCGTAAAGTCCAAGGACCTGGCGGAGTTCGTCGGGATCACCGAAGCCAACCTGTCGCTGCTGCGGCAGGGCAAGGTGAAAGGCATGCGCTTCGATACGCTCGAGGCGATTTGCATCTACCTCAAATGCGAGCCGGGCGATCTCTTGAAGTTCGTGCCGGCTGAAGCGGACGAACCCAAGCCATAGGGGTTTGCGTTCGGCACCGAACTCGGGTTTTCTCCCATCCGCGAGGAGACGCCCCATGAAAGTTCTGCACACCACGCTTGGCCCGAAGCGGGCCGAAGAACTCGGCATGATCCTGCCGCACGAGCACGTGTTCGTCGATTTGCGGACGCCGGATCAGCCCGGCTATGCGCAGGCGGACCCGGCCGATGTAGTGCGGGTGATGGGGCCCGAGATCGAGGCGATCAAGGCGCGGGGGATCACGGCGCTGGTCGAGTGCTCCACCGGCGGGGTGGGCCTCAGGGTCGATATCGACCTGGCGGTGAGCCGGGCCACCGGGTTTCCGATCGTCGTGCCGACCGGCAATTATCGCGAGCCGTGGATCCCGGACTGGGTTCGCTCCGCCAGCGAGGTAGAACTCGAGGCGCAGATGTATCGCGACCTCGCCGAGGGTGTCGGCGACACCGGGGTGAAGGCGGCGTGGATCAAGATTTCGGCGGGCGATGACGGGATCACGCCACTGGAGGCGAAGATCCTCAGGGCCGCGGCGCGGGCGGCGCAACGTACCGGCGCGGTGATCGGCAGCCACACCATCAGGGGTCGCGTGGTGATGGACCAGCTCGATATCATCGAAGCGGAGGGCTATCGCGCCGACCGGTTCATCTCGATCCATACGCAGGAAGAAAAAGATTTCGGCCTCAACATCGCCGTGGCGCAGCGCGGCGCGTGGATCGAGTACGACCATGTCGGGCGGGCCCCTGATGCCTCCGTGAGCGATCTGATCCTGCGGGCGCTAGCCGCGGGCCTCGGCTCGCAATTGCTGCTCAGCCACGACCGCGGCTGGTACGATCCGGCGATACCGGGCGGCGGCACGGCGACGCCCTACACGCATCTGAGCGACGTGATGCTACCGCTGCTGCAGGCTGAAGGTATCGACGATGCGGCGATCCGGCAGCTGACGGTGAGCAATCCGTTCGAGGCATTTGCGCGCTGAGATGCTAAAATTGCGAATGGCAGCACAGCGTTGCCGGCACTTGTCCAGCGGCGCAAGCGGCGCTAGAATTTCATTAGGATCATAACTAATGAGGTTCCGCGATGACCGCCGGGCCAAAGTCCTACTTCACTTCCATCCTCAGAGACGCAGGTATCGAACTCGGCGGCAGCCGGCCGTTCGATATAACTGTGCATGATGACCGATTGTGGGGTCGGGTAATCAGCCATGGCACGCTGGGGTTCGGCGAGGCCTATATGGATGGCTGGTTCGATACCGATGCGCTGGACCAGTTCATTTGCAAGCTGCTCGAATACGACATCTACGCGTACATGAAGCCCGATATCGGGCTGGCGCTGAGCTTCGTGCGCGGCAAGCTATTGAACCTGCAGCGCAGCCGGGTGACCGAGGTGGGCGAGCGGCACTACGACATCGGCAACGACCTCTATGCCGCCATGCTCGACAAGCGGATGATCTACTCGTGCGGCTACTGGGCCGAGGCGACGACGCTCGACGCGGCGCAGGAAGCCAAACTCGACCTGATCTGCCGCAAGGTCGGGCTGGAGCCAGGGATGACGGTGCTCGACATCGGCTCGGGCTGGGGTGGGTTCCTGAAGTTCGCCGCCGAGCGCTACGGCATCAAGGGCGTCGGCATCACCATTAGCAAGGAACAGGCCGCCTGTTCTGAGGCGAGCAAGGGGTCGCTGCCGATCGAAACGCGGCTGATGGACTACATGGCGATCGATGGGCAGTTCGACCGGGTGATCTCGATCGGCATGTTCGAGCATGTGGGCTACAAGAACTATGACGCCTACCTGCGGAAGGTGCGCTCGCTGCTCAGGCCAGACGGGCTGTTCCTGCTCCACACCATCGGCAACAACTTCACCTCGACCCATGGCGATCCGTGGAGCGAAAAGTACATCTTCCCTAACGGCATGCTGCCTTCGATCAAGCAGATCGCGGCCGCCAGCGAGCGGGTGTTCGTGATGGAGGACTGGCACAATTTCGGCGCCGACTACGACAGGACGCTGATGGCGTGGTGGGCCAATTTCGACGCCACCTGGCCGACGCTGCGCGACAAGTACGGCGATCGCTTCTGGCGGATGTGGCGGTTCTACCTGCAGGTGTTCGCCGCGATGTTCCGGGCTCGCAACATGCACCTGTGGCAACTGGTACTGAGCCCCGACGGGGTGCGCGGCGGCTATCGGCGGATTTCGTAGTTCTCGGTTGTCGCGGAATAATTCCGGATCCCGGGTGTTGTTCTGTCTAGCAGCCCGTTGCGGCGGCTAGGGGGACCATGGCCAAGGGAGACCCAGATGCCATTCAAGTTGCTCACTAAGTCCAGGTACTTCAAGAAGACTTTGACTATTCTGGCCGGCGCGACACTCGTCGCCGGCATGCTGGCCGCCGCGCCGGTGCTCGCCGTCGACGGCGGTGGTGGTGGCGGTGGCGGTGGTGGCGGTGGTGGAGGAAATAGCGGGGGTGGCGGCAGCAGCTCGAGTTCCAGCTCCAGCAACTCCTCCAGCTCGGTCCGTGCCGCTTCGCTCGATGATGCCCGGGTGCTGATCCGCGCCAAGAAGTGGAAGTCGGCGGTCAGCATGCTGAAGCAGATCGTCCGCGCCGACCCGGGCAGCGCCGAGGCCAACAACCTGCTCGGCTACTCGCTGCGCAAGACCGGCGACTACAAGAATGCCCAGGGCTTCTATCTCAAGGCGTTGAAGCTCAGCCCCAAGCACAAGGGCGCACACGAATATCTGGGCGAGCTCTATGTCGAGATCGGCCAGATGAAGAAGGCGCAGCAGATGCTGGCGCAGCTCGAAAAGCTGTGCGGTAACAAGACTTGCGAGGAATACGAAGACCTCGCCAAGTTCATCGCTGCGAAGAGCTGACGGCTATGCCTCCGCCGTGACAGGCGGAGGCCCTACCCCAAGGCCAAGTTCATCCGGTAGCTCAGGGCTTCGGCCAGATGCGGGCGCGTGACCTTGTCGGCGCCCGCGAGGTCGGCGAGGGTGCGCGCCACTTTCAGCACACGATGGTAGGCGCGGGCCGAGAGGTTGAAACGCTCGGCCGCCTGCAGCAGGAGCGCTTGGCTCTCCTTGTCGGGATCGACCAGCTTTTCGATCAGTGATGGCCCCGCTGCGGCGTTGGTGAAGACGTCCGGGTGGCCGGCATCGATGTAGCGCTGGCGCTGGCGTTCGCGCGCGGCTTCGACGCGAGTGGCAACGGCGGCGGAGGGCTCGGCGGCATTGGGGCCGATCATGTCGCTTGCACTGACGGCAGGGACGTCGATGCGCAGGTCGATGCGATCGAGGAACGGACCGGAGACGCGGCCCTGGTAGTCGAGGGCACAGCGGTCGCCGCGCTTGCAGGTGTGGCCGGGGGTGCCGGCGAGCCCGCATTTACAGGGGTTCATGGCGGCGATCAGCTGGAAACGGGCGGGAAAGCTGACATGCGCGTTGGCGCGGGCAATGACGGTTTCGCCGGCTTCCAACGGCTGGCGCAGGCTGTCGAGCGCGGCGGGGGAGAACTCCGGCAGTTCGTCGAGGAACAGCACGCCGTTATGCGCGAGGCTGGCTTCACCGGGGCGGACGCGCAGGCCGCCGCCAACCAGTGCCGCCATCGAGGCGGAATGGTGCGGGGCGCGAAACGGCCGGCGATCCGACAGCGCGCCACCGGCCAGTTCACCGGCGATCGACTGGATCATCGACACATCGAGCAGTTCGCGCGGGTTGAGCGGCGGCAGGATCGAGGGCAGCCGCGCCGCCAGCATGGATTTTCCAGCGCCGGGCGGGCCGATCATCAGCAGGTTGTGGCCGCCGGCTGCGGCGACTTCGAGCGCACGGCGGGCGACCTCCTGCCCGCGGACCTCGCTCAAGTCGGGCAGGCCGGCGGGATCGGAGCGGCGACGTGCTACCGGCCGGGTACAGAGCTGGAAGCCGCCCAGGTGATTGACCAGCGCCAACAATGTCTGCGGGGCAATGATTTCGAGATCGTCGCCAGCCCAGGCGGCTTCGGGCCCCGAGGGTTCGGCGCAGATGATGCCCATGTCGCGCGACAACGCCGCGATGGCCGCAGGCAGCACCCCGGCGGTCGGGGCCAGCCGGCCGTCGAGGCCGAGTTCGCCCAGCGCCAGATAGCCTTCGAGCGCATCGGAAGGGATGGCGCCGATGGCGGCCATCAGGCCGAGCGCGATGGGCAGGTCGTAGTGGCTGCCTTCCTTGGGCAGGTCGGCCGGGGCGAGGTTCACGGTGATGCGCTTGGGCGGCAGGCTGAGGCCGGAGGCATAGAGCGCGGCACGCACGCGCTCACTCGATTCCTTCACCGCCTTGTCGGGCAAGCCGACGAGAAAGAAGTTGGGAAGCCCCGGCGCGATCTGCACCTGCACATCGACCAGCACGGCTTCGATGCCCTGAAACGCCACGGTCGCGACCCGTGTGACCATTTTCTTTGAGCCCCTAACAACCCCGGGGCAGACGCTATCAGGAGATTTACGGATGTGGGGGATTATGTATTTGACACACCCGGAACCTTAAAGTTTCTGAAACGTTAACCTGTCACAATTGTTCCCTATTCGTTCTCATCGAGTGCTAGAAGTGTTGCTGTGGGGCCACTTATCCCGGTTCTTTTTTGGCCGACGTGGTCAAATCGCTTGCCGGGTGGCTTTATCGACACAAAGGATGAGTGGGGCACTCCGCGCCCACCCATCGAGAATAAACAAGAAGCAGATTGGGGTCTTAATCATGGCGCGGTTTGAAATCGGAGCGAACATCGCAATTCCTTGCAAG
>JBKJMF010000551.1:0-2977 GCA_046596525.1 Devosia sp.
ATCGCACCCACTATGCTCCTGCTGTTGGCGATCAACATCTTTCCGCTGTTCTGGACGATCTATCTCTCCTTCACCAATTACGCCTCGAACCGGCCCAACCGCCCCGTTGTCAATGTCGGGCTCAAATGGTACCGAGAGATTCTCACCTCGCCCGAAGTGTGGGCGGCGATGCAGACCACCGCGCATTTCGTATTCTGGACCATCGTGTTCCAGACGCTGATCGGCTTCGGGCTGGCCTACCTGATCGACCGCAAGTTTCGCGGCCACGCCTTCTGGACCACGATCATCCTCGTGCCGATGATGCTCAGCCCTGCAGTGGTCGGCAATTTCTGGCGTTTCCTCTACGAGCCGCAGATCGGGCTCTTCGCCTATGCCGTGAGTTTCGTCTCCGGCATCCCGCCGACCGAGATCGAGATGCTGAGCAACGTGTCGCTCGCCCCCTGGGCCATCGTCATCGTCGATACGTGGATGTGGACGCCCTACGTGATGCTGATCTGCCTCGCCGGGCTGCGTTCGATCCCCGACTACATCTACGAGGCGGCCGAGGTCGACCGGGCGTCCCCGATCAGGCAGTTCCTCTCGATTACCCTGCCGATGGCGCTGCCCTTCATCATGCTCGCGGTGCTGTTCCGCGGCATCGAGAACTTCAAGATGTTCGACATGGTCAACCTCTTGACCGGCGGCGGGCCGGGCTCGACCACCGAGGTCGCCTCGATAACGCTGAAGCGCGAGGCCTTCGAGAAGTGGCGCACCGGCTACAGCTCGGCCTTCGCCATCATCCTCTTCGTCGCCGTGTTCGGCCTCGCCAACATCTACGTCAAGGCGCTCAACCGGGTGAAGCAGCGATGAGTCTCACCACCGCCCATTCCGTCGTCGTCCCGACCCCGATGAGCAAGCGCATCGCCGGCGCCATCGTCATCGCGTACGCGCTGATTTCGATCGTGCCGCTGCTGTGGATCTTCGCCACCAGCTTCAAGACCCCGCCGGACTCGATCGCATACCCGCCCAAGATCGTGTTCCAGCCGTCCATAGAGGGTTACTGCAATCTGTTTACGACGCGCACCCGGCAGGAGCCGGGCTACATCGAGAAGCTGCCGCCGGCAACCAACTTCTGCGACGAGGTCACGCGCAAGCGCAACATGGTGATTGCCGGCCCGTCCAACTTCTTGCCGCGCTTCATCAATTCGCTGGTCATCGCCTTCGGTTCGACCTTCTGCGCTGTGTTCCTCGGCACGCTAGCGGCCTATGGGTTCTCGCGCTTCAAGGTGCCGCTGGCCGACGACCTGCTGTTCTTCATCCTCTCGACCCGGATGATGCCGCCGATCGCGGTGGCGATCCCCATCTACCTGATGTACCGCGAACTCGGCCTGTCGGACTCCGCCCTGGGCATGATCCTGCTCTACACCGCGGTGAACGTGTCGCTCGCGGTGTGGCTGCTCAAGGGCTTCATGGACGAGATCCCGCGCGAATACGAAGAAGCCGCGATGATCGATGGCTACACCCGGCTCCACGCGTTCTGGAAAGTGGTGCTGCCACAGGCCACCACCGGTATCGCCGCCACCGCCATCTTCTGCTTGATCTTCGCCTGGAACGAGTACGCCTTCGCGGCGCTCCTCACCTCCGGGCAGGCCCAGACGGCGCCGCCTTTCATCCCGCAGATCATCGGCGAGGGCGGGCAGGATTGGCCGGCTGTCGCGGCGGGGACGACCATCTTCCTCGTGCCGATCCTGGTGTTCACCATCCTCCTCAGGAAGCAGCTGCTGCGCGGCATCACGTTCGGGGCGGTGCGTAAATGACCCGCTGGCCCAAGATCCTCCGCCGAGGGCCGATGGAGATGCTTGCCATCGTGCTGATAGGGCTCGGCTTCTTCATGCTGTTCCAGCCGTTCGTGCTCGAGCTCTACTCGTACTCGTTCATCACCATGCTGGTGGGGACGCTGATGTTCGTCGTCGTCACCAAGTTTCCGGAGTAGGGCGATGGCCGAGATCCGCGTCGAGAACCTGCGCAAGGAATTCACCGGCTTCGTGGCGGTGCAGGATTCGAGCTTCACCGTCGAGGATGGCGAATTCTTCGTCATGCTCGGGCCCTCCGGCTGCGGCAAGACCACCACGCTGCGGATGATCGCGGGTCTCGAACTGCCGACCTCGGGCCGTATCCTGCTCGGCGGCGAGGACGTGACGATGCGGCGCGCCCGCGAACGCGATATCGCCTTCGTGTTCCAGCTTTTCGCGCTCTATCCGCACATGAATGTGCGAAAGAACATCGGCTTCCCGCTGCTCGCCCAGGGCATGCCGAAGTCCGAAATCCGCACCCGCGTCGAGGATGTCGCAAAACTCCTCCGCATCGACCACATCCTCGACAAACCCGTATCCGGCCTCGCCGGCGGCGACCGCCAGCGCGTGGCACTGGGCCGTGCCATCGTCCGACGCCCGATGTGTTTCCTGATGGACGAGCCGCTCGGAACTCTCGATGCCGAGTTCCGCGACCTCATGGTGCACGAGCTGCGCGAGCTGCACAACCGGATCGGCGCGACCACAGTCTACGTTACGCACGACCAGCTGGAAGCCATGTCGATGGCCGACAAGATCGCCGTGATGAACCACGGCATCATCGAGCAGTTTGGTACGCCGCGGGAAATCTATGACCGGCCGCGCACCATGTATGTCGCCGATTTCATGGGCTCGCCGCCGATGAACTTCCTGCGCTTCCACGCCGGCCTCGCGCGCGGCGGCACCAGCGTGCGGATCAACGGCGCTGAGGTCGCGGTGCCGGAGCTGCGCGAGGACCGCGCCCCCGCCGACCTGGCGCTGGGGGTTCGACCCGAGCACATCCGCCTCGACGATAGCTCGAAGCTGCGCGGCGAGGTGCTCGGGGCCGAGTATCTGGGCACCACGCAGATCGTTGTGGTCGAGACGGCCGAAGGGACGGTCAAGGCCCGAGTTCCCGCGAGCACCCACGTGACACCGGGCGAAACCGT
>JBKJMF010000596.1:0-3191 GCA_046596525.1 Devosia sp.
CCCGGCGAGAAGCCCACCATCAAGGACTGGGAGAACCACCTCTCGACCCTGTTCCCCGAAGTCCGACTCAAGCAGTTCCTCGAGCAGCGCGGCGCCGACATGGGCGATCGCGGCCACGTCCTGGCGCTCGCCGCCATCTGGACTGGCCTCCTCTACGACTCCGAAGCCCTCGACGCCGCTTGGGACCTGGTCAGCGACTGGACCAATGCCGAGCGCACCACGCTCCGCAACGAAGTCCCCCGCACCGCCATCCACACCCCGTTCCGCGGCGGCACCGTCGCCGACATTGCCCGGCTCGTCGTCGATCTCGCCGACGACGGCCTCCGCCGCCGCAAATACCTCGCCGGCGGCAAGGACGAGACCACCTTCCTCGACCCGCTCAACCAGACTCTCGACCTCGGCAAGACCCAGGCCGAACGCTGGCTCGACAAATACAATGGCGAGTGGGGTTGCGACCTGACCCGCGTCTTCGACGAAGCCGAGATCTGATCCTTTCTTGATCCTCCCCCGCATGGCGGGGGAGGGGGACCACCCGCAGGGTGGTGGAGGGGGCGACCACACACGCTGGCGTGCCTTCTCCCCTTGCGGGAGAAGGTGCCCGAAGGGCGGATGAGGGGTCTCTCTCCACGCTACCTAGTCTGAGCCGCCAGCACCCGGCTGCCCACCCAAGCCCCGAGCACCACCAGCACCACCGCCAGCACCATCCCGATCCACACGATCGGATCGCCGAAATTGCCGAGGAACACCGCCCGCAGCGCTTCCACGATGTGCTTGAACGGGTTGAAGTTCGCGACGACCTGCAGCCAGGCTGGCGCCAGCGTCATCGGCAGCAATATGCCCGACAGCAGCAGGATCGGCAGCGCCAGCGTGTTGACCATCTGCGCCAGCGCATCCTCGCTCTTGGTCGCAATGCCAATGGCGTTCGAGATGAACGAGAACGCCGCGCCGAGCAGCGCCACCAGCACCAGCCCGATCAGCAATGCTGCAACCGGCACACGCAGCCCCATGAAGAACGCCGCGCCCACCAACACGATCCCCTGCACTGTAATCACCACCACATCGCGTAGCGTCCGCCCCGTGATGATCGCCGCCCGCGATGCGGGTGACACCAACTGCCGGTCGATCACCCCCGAGCGCCACTCGGCGATGATCCCGAAGCCGACGAACAGCCCGCCGAAGATTCCGAGCTGCACGAGCAGCCCTGGCACGAACACCTGCCAGGCATCGCCCTGGAAGCCGGAAGTCGCCGCCACCGTCTGCAGCAGCGGCCCGAACAGTGTCAGGTAGAGTATCGGCTGCAGCAGCCCGATCACCACCCACAGCGGCTGCCGCAGCGACAGCATCATGGCGCGGGCAAAGATGATCCACGTATCGCGAATGAAGGACATGTCTCGAATTCCCAAGTTGCTGGTGCGCTACCCCCTCAGTCGTCACCCTCCCCCTTGCGGTCACCGCGCACCATTGTCTCAATCTCAATCCCGCAGCGACCGGCCGGTCAGCGTCAGGAACACGTCATCAAGGGTAGGGCGGTTCACGTCGACGCCGATCGCATCGATCCCCGCCTTGGTGAGGTCGCCGAGCAGCACTGGCAGTGCCGTCGCTCCGTCAGGCACATGGAAGCGCACCACGTTGGCCTCGATCACCGGCGTATCTGCCCCAACCAGCCGCCCCGCGATTTCCGCGGACCGCCCCGCATCCGCCTCAGTCCGCAGCGTCAGCGTAATCGTGTCGCCCGAAACTCGCTTCTTCAGCTCCGCCGGCGTCCCTTCGGCGACGATCGTGCCGTGATCGATAATCAGGATGCGATCCGACAACGAGTCGGCCTCGTCCATGTAGTGCGTGATGAGGAACACCGTGGTCCCCAACTCGTCGCGGAGCTTCCGGATATGCTTCCACAGGTTCGCCCGGCTCTGCGGGTCGAGCCCGGTCGAGGGCTCGTCAAGGAACACCAGCCGCGGCTGGTGAATCAGCCCCATCACGATATCGAGCCGCCGCCGCTGCCCGCCCGATAAGGAGCCGCAGGTGCGGTCCCAGATCTCGGCGAGATCGAGCGCCTGCAGCAGGTCCTTGCCGCGCTGGATCGCCACCCGCTTGTCGATGCCATAGAGCCGCGCGTGGCTGACAATTTCCTCGCCCACTGGCGCTTCCGGCGAGGTCGATCCCGCCTGGCTCACGTAGCCGATGCGCCGGCGCACCTCGACCGGATCGCGGCGCAGGTCCGCGCCCACCACCGTCGCCGAACCGCCGGTTGGCGTCAGCAGCGTGCACAGCATCTTCAGTGTCGTGGTCTTGCCGGCTCCGTTCGGGCCCAGGAAGCCGACGATCTCGCCCTCGCGGACGCTGAGGTCGATGCCGCGTACCGCCTCGATAGTCTTGCCCTTGGCGCCCCGCGCCTTGAAGCTTCGTTTGAGGCCCTTGGCCTCGATGATCAGATTGGTGGTCACTTGCGCCTCATTGTCATTGCGCGCCACGGCGAACAGCTCCACCGGCATGCGCCGGATCGGTTGGAATGGATGCGATTGCGGTTTCATGCGCCGGCCCTCCGGCCACGGTTGCGTCGTCTTCATGATCGCTTTGCAGGTCACCCGGCTTGATCGTGGTTGCGATTCTCAGATCGCAGCCGCGTATCTTCGCGGGCGCTCCGATGCCACATTCGGAAATCTTGGTAGCGCGGGTCATCATCGAGTTCCAAAGACACCCCACCCCTGTCCCCTCCCCTCAAGGGGGAGGGAGACGCCAACACATGCGTCGAGCGTGAGGTTACGAAAGACAGCTGGTGAGGATCTCCCTCCCCCTTGGGGGACAGGGATGGGGGTACGTTTCCCGCACCAGCCCGTTCCCACGCTCCGCTGCGGAGCCACAATGCCAAT
Source organism: Devosia sp. (assembly GCA_046596525.1). Lineage (GTDB taxonomy): Bacteria > Pseudomonadota > Alphaproteobacteria > Rhizobiales > Devosiaceae > Devosia_A. The sequence continues at coordinate 2,871 of JBKJMF010000596.1, forward strand.
GCTCTCAATGCTCTAGCGGAATCTTGCCCCGATCTATCCTCCCGCTCCCCGCCCATGCGAATCTATGCCCGTCCGCTGCACCGAAGCGAGATCATGACGAGTGGTTGGTGCGGAGGAGACCGGGTGGGGTGGCAGTCGTGCTGCTTCAGGCGGAAACCATCACGGCAAGGACCGGTTCGCCGGTCAAGCCGCTAGTCAACGCGAGGGTGAGCCGGATGCAGGTTCACCAGGGTTGGAAGGTCTCCATGCATAAGGGGGCCGGGTGGAGGCGTACGGGCCGGACCCCTTTGGGTCGCCGACGTTCAAAGCCCACCAGCCTCG
>JBKJMF010000166.1:0-5925 GCA_046596525.1 Devosia sp.
TTCTCGATCTGCGGCGTGTAGACCGACACCAGGAGCCCGATAGAGCCCAGCATCAACCCAGCCAAAATGATCGCCGGGATGGCGGTGAGGTAGCCGAAATCCGGCACGCCGTAACCGACCAGCCGCGCGACGATCAGGAACGCATAGGCCTGCAGCAGCGCCAGGATGGTCGCGCCGGTGATCTTGGCGAAGAGGAGGAAGCCGCGCGGCAGCGGCGTCACCAGCATCACCCGCATCACCCCGGCTTCGCGGTCATAGACCATCGACAGCGCCGACTGCATGCATTGGAACAGGATGACGATGCCGACCAGCCCCGGCAGGATGTATTCCTGGTACGGCGTGTAGGTCTGGTACGGCGGCACGATCGAAACGCCGAGCAGGTCGTGGAGGCCCGTCGCGAACACAATCAGCCACAGCGCCGGACGGACCAGAGCCGAGAGCAGGCGCTCGGTCTGGCGCAGGAACTTCGCGATCTCCCGCCAGGTGATGGCGTAGACCCCGAGCCACAGGTGCAAAGGACTTAGCGAGCCGCTTACAGACACTTGTGCTCCGGCTCGTCGGTGCCGAGCGTATCGAGCACGTTGGTCTGGTGCAGGAACCCCTCGAGCGGCGCCTCGGCGATCACCGCGTTGTGCGTCGCCAGCACGATCGGGAAGCGCATCTGTCCGTCCCACCGCCGGAAGTTGAGCTGCACGCCCTTGGCCCCGTCGATCTTCAGCCGGTTGCCACGGATGTAGTCGGCGGTCTTCTGGTACTCGCCGGTGCGCGCCTTGGCGTACGCCGTGACGATGGCCTTGGCGGCGATCCAGCTCGACCAGTCCTGCCCGCTCATCCGCCGGCCATCGGTCAGCGTCTCGAAGCGCGAGGTCACCTGCGTCGAGCCATCGCGATCCCAACTCCACTGCCATTCGGCGGCGACCAGCCCGGTCGAGCCCACCACCAGCCGCGGCAGCTGCGTGTCATAGGGCAGATAGCGCGAAAACTCGCCCTGGTGATCGGCGACGAACACCACGTCGTAATCGGCATTGCCGGTGATCAGCAGCGAGTTGTTCTTCTCGCGGTTCGCCGGGTCGGTGGCGAGGGTGAACTCGCGCTCGTCGACGATGCTGAGGCGCTGCCGCTCGGCCGAAGCGCGGAACGCCGCCGCCATCGCCTTGTCGCGCGGCTCGGCCCCGGTGAGCATCAACACCTTGGTCCAGTTGCGTGTGCGCAGCAGTTGCACCATCGCGTCCGACAGCATGCGGTCGGACGCGGCAGTGTGCAGCAGGTTCGGGTAGCACCGCGCCCGCAGAAAATCCTCCGGCGCCGTGGCGTTCACCAGCGTCACCGGCTGATCCTTGGTTGCCGCTGCAACCTGGTCCACCATCTCGGCCGGCAGGTCGAGGATGATGAACTGCTCGCCCACCGCCGCCATCTCGCCGACCGTGGCGATCAGCGACGCAGCATCGGTGGCTTGCCTGTGGTCCAGCGTCACCTGCTGGTCCACCGCGTCGGACACCACCTTCATCTCCGCGACCCCCATCGTCGCCCCGTCGACCGGGTTGCCGCCGGGGGCAATCTCGATGCGGGTGTAAACGAGGTCGGGGTGATAGCGCGGATCGTCCTTGAGCCCCAGATAGCCGATCTTGATTTCGGCAGAAATGGCGGGGGCGCAGAGGAGCAGCGACGCCGCCAGGGGAAGGAGCCCGAGGAGCCTCTTAATCATCGATCACCACCGAATGCGGCACGCGACCGACGGCCACCGACTGGATCGGCTTCATCGAAGCCATGTCGATCACCGTGATGTCGTCCGACAGCCCGTTGGCGACATAGGCCCGGCGTTCATCGCTGCTCAGGTCCACCGACCAGGCCCGCTTGCCGACCAGCACGTACTGCAGCACGTCGTGCGTCTTGCCGTCGATGATGACGACATGGTTGGCACGCCCGAGGCTGAGCAGGATCTTGCTGCCATCGTTGGTCACCGCCATCCCCACCGGGGTCACGTCTTCCTCGCGGAAGCCCGGCGGCACGAAGATCAGGCTGTCGCCCTTGATCTCGTTGGTCGCCGTATCGATGATGTAGATCTCGCTCGACAGCTCGCAGCTCACCCACAGCTCCGTCCCATCCGGCGTCAGGATGAAGCGGCGCGGCCGCGTCCCGACGAGGATGTTCTTGGTCACCGCGCCGGTCGCCGTGTCGACCACGTGCACCATATCAGCCACTTCCGAGGTGACATAGGCCGTCTTGCCGTCCGGCATCACCAGCACCCCTTCCGGCTCGGCGCCGGTGGGGATGTCCTGGATGGAAACCCGCGTCTCCATGTCGATCGCCTCGAGCCGGGAATCCTCCTCGTTCGAGACGTAGATAATCTTCTCGTCGGGCGAGAACGCGAACACTTCCGGCGACGGGCCGGTGGGGATCGAGTCCACCACTTCGAGCTTTGCCACATCGATCACGTCGATCGCGTCATCGTCGCCGCACGCCACGTACAGCATATCCTTGGCGGCATTGAAGTGCATGTCGCGCGGCCGCCGCGAGGTGGCGATGCGCTTGACCACCGCGAGGCTCTGGTCGAGCACCACGACCTCGTTGCCCTTCTCGGTCGAGACGAAGATGTTGCCCGTCCCCTTGGCGAGGGCCCGCGGCACGGCGCTCGACACCAGCAGTGCCGTCGCCGTCGCGACGAATGTGCGTCGGGTGAACATCATTTGACGATGAACTTCCCCTTCAGCCCGCGGTTCTCGTAGCCCGGGACATAGATTTCATACTCGCCCGGCCGGATCGGCACGAAGGAAATGTTGAAGGTACCGGCATCGTCGAACTCGATCGAGTAGAGGCCCCAGACCTTGGTCTCGAGGTCGTTGACGACGATCTGGTTGATCCACGAATTGCGGAACAGCTCCGGCGCCACCACCGAGATTTCCTCGTTGCCGTCGGAGGTGATGTCGAGTTGGTAGTACTTGCCGGTCTCGAGCTCCCACACCTCCTGCGAGAATTTCAGGTCCACCGTGTTGATCTCGAGCGTCAGGTCGGTGCCGTTTGCCGCAAGGTTGCCTTCGGCATGCGCCACGCCGGCCAGCATCAGGACGGCGGCTGCAGCAGCGAAAATCGTCTTCATTTGGTTGGCCCCCCATAGGCAGGTTCGATCAGCTCTATCGCAATTTACAATCCGCTTTCCGCGCGAGCCCCAGCAACCCTCCGACCGCAATACATGATATAGCCAAGCCCAATGATCCCGGGTGCTAGCGCTGCACTCAGCAACGATATTCATGCGTTCCTCGGGAGGAACTATGCGCAAAATTCTTCAGCCCGTTCTGCTGGGTTTGACCCTGGCGATCGGTTTCGTTTCCGGTGCCTTCGCCCAGCATGGCGAGCCGGAAAAACTGTCGCTCGGCGTGCAGGCCACCGGCACGGTGAAATGGGAGCTGGCCGCCATGCAGGCGCTTGAGCTCGACAAGAAGCACCACCTGGCGCTCGACATCCGCGATGTCGCCGACAGCAAGGCCGGCCAGATCGCGCTGCAGGCCAAGGAAGTCGACGTCATCCTCTCCGATTTCGTCTGGGTCTCGATCCAGCGCCACCAGGGCAACATGGTCACCATGGTGCCGCATTCGCTGACCGTCGGCGGCCTCGTCGTCGATCCCGCGGCCGGCATCGCCACGGTCGCTGACCTTAAGGGCAAGACCCTCGCCGTCTCCGGCAGCCCGGTCGACAAGAGCTACGTTATCCTCGCCGCCTTCTACAACAAGCTGACCGGCGGCAACCTCACCGAGGACGCCGACGCCAAGTTCGGCGCACCGCCGCTGGTCAACGAACTGATCACCGGGGGCCAGGCTCAGGCGGCGCTCAACCTGTGGAACTGGAACTCCCGCGCCAAGCTGACGGGCAAGACGGAGTTGATCTCAGTGGGCGCCATGCTCGCCGATCTCGGCGTCTCCGAAACCCCGCCGCTGCTCGGCTGGGCTTTCTTCGACGAGACCGGCCGCGACAAGAAAGCCGCCATCAAGGGCTTCCTCGACGCCAGCTTCGAAACCAAGGACGCCCTGCTCACCGACGACGCGCTGTGGGACACGATCCGCGATGTGATGAATGTCGGCGATGACGACGCGCTGTTCACCCAGTTGCGCGACGATTATCGTGCCGGCATCGTCACCAAATACGCGGCCTCAAACATGAAGCCGGCCGAGGAATCGTTCGCCGTGATGGCCAAGTTCGGCGGCCCCGATGTCGTCGGGGACTCGACCGAACTGTCCGACGGCACCTTCTGGAAGGGCTATCGCAAATAGCCGTTGAACTGCGCGACGGCAGCACCGCAGCCGGAACGGACAAGCGGCAGCAGGCAAAGGCAGCTCGAGCCCTTCCGCTCGAGCTGATCAGCCTGCTGCTGCTGCTTGCCGTCTGGCAGGTGCTGTCGATGCTGTTTCCGTCGCGCCTGTTCCCCAGCCCGATCGCGGTGGCCGAACACATCGTCACTCTCGCCACCACCGGCAAGCTGCTGCCGGACCTCGGCAAAACCCTCACCCGCGCCGCCATCGCCTTCGTTGTCGCCATGGTGCTCGGCACCGTTGTCGGCATCGCGCTGGGCCGTTCGCGCGTCCTCGACCGGCTGTTCTCGATCTGGGTGGTAGTCGGGCTCAACGTCCCGGCCATCGTCATCGCCATCGTGCTCTACATCTGGCTGGGGCTCACCGAGTTCGCACTTATCCTCGCCGTGGTGCTCAACAAGGTGCCCCTGGTCGTCACCACCATCCGCGAGGGCGTACGCAGCTTCGATCCGGCCTATGACGATCTGGCCCGCGCCTACCGCCTGCCATTCCTCCGCCGCCTGCGGCTGATCTCCGCCCCGCAGCTGATGCCCTTCGTCCTCGCCGCCGCCCGTACCGGTCTCAGCCTGATCTGGAAAATCGTCCTCGTCTTCGAGGTTCTGGGCTCCGATGGCGGTGTCGGCTTCCGCATCTCGGTGTTCTTCCAGTTCTTCGACATCAAGGGCATCGTCGCCTACACCACCGCCTTCATCCTCGTGGTGTTCGCTTTCGAATACCTTGTGCTCCGCCCGCTCGAAGCCCGGGTGCTGAAATGGCGGGAGGTGCGATGACCGGCCCCCGTCTCGATATCGCCGTCGAAGGCAAGCGCTTCGAGCTCCTGCCCGAACCACTGCTCGAGCGGTTCGACCTCGTGGTCGAGCCGTCTTCGGTGGTTGCATTGGTCGGCCCCAGCGGCGTCGGCAAATCCACCCTGCTGCGCATGGTCGGCGGCATCGACACGCTGTTCTCCGGCACGGTCCGCGTCGATGGCATCCCCGCCGCCGAAGCTCCGCCCGCCGGCTTCGTCTTCCAGGATGCGCGCCTTCTCCCCTGGCTCAGCGCGCTCGAAAACATCCGCGCCGTCCGCCCCGAAACGTCGGCAGCCGAAGCCACCGAGATGCTGCGCCGCGTCGGCCTCACCGGCTTCGAGCATCACTACCCGCACGAACTTTCCGGCGGCATGCAACGCCGCGTCGCGCTTGCCCGCGCCTTCTCGGTCAACCCGCGCCTCCTGCTGCTCGACGAGCCCTTCGTCTCGCTCGACCGCACCCTGGTGCGCGAGATGGAAGAGGTGCTGTTCGCGCTGATCGCCGCCAGCCACCCGACCGTGCTGCTCGTCACCCATCTGCCCGAGGATGCCGCGATGCTCGCCGACCGCGCCATCGTGCTCAGCGGCCGGCCTGCCCGCATCGCCGCCGACTACCGCTTCGACATCCCGCGCGGCACCCGCACCCGCGAGCAGCGCGAGGCCATCGCCAACCAGATCGCCGCCGCCGCCGGGGCAGAGGAGAAGGCTTTCGGATGACCGTCCTCGCCCTCAACGACGTGCGCAAATCCTATGGCAGCAACGAAGCACTGAAGGGCGTCTCGCTCACCATCGCCCCCGGCGAAATCGTCGGCCTGCTCGGCCCCAACGGCGCCG
>JBKJMF010000328.1:0-5709 GCA_046596525.1 Devosia sp.
AGCTCAGCGAGGCCGAACTGGCGCGCCTGCCCAACCAGCAGCACCGTCCGGTCCGCCGTCCGTAGGAACGCCTCCGCCGGCATGCCGGGAACCAGGTGCTGCTGGTTGGGCAGGCGCGCCAGTTCGGCCTCGCTGAGCTTCATGCGGATCGAGAAATAGGCGACGCCGGTGGCAGGGTCGCGCGACAGGTCGGGGGAGATGGATTCGATGCTTGCCGCGAGCTCCGGCGTGGTCCGCGCATCCAGCCCGACCAGCCGAACCGACGCTGCCTGTCCCACCGTCAGCTTGTCGACATCGAGCGGCGAGACCCGTGCCTCCAGCGCCAGCCGGTCGGAGCGCGGCACCACCAGCATCAGCGTCTCGCCAGCCGAGACGACCCCGCCAACCGTGCGAACGATCGATTCGTGCACGATACCGGACTGCGGGGCGCGGATTTCCAGCTTGGCCAACCGGTCCTCGGCAGCGATCTTCTGCTGCAGCAGTTCGGCGATCTGCAGCCCGACATCGCGCAGGTCTTCCAATACGCCGGCGCGGAAGGTGGCGGTGTTCTCGGCGATCTTGGCGCGGCTGCCGGCGATGGCGGTGCGGGCCGAAGCGATCTCGGCGGTGAGGTTGCCGGCCTCGCCGTCGAGCCGCGCCAGCTCGCGCTTCGAGGTGTTGAGGCGGCTGGCCTCGACGAGGCCGTCCTTGAACAGGGTCTCGGAGTCGGCGAGTTCGGTCGCGAGGATATCGGCCTGCCGCGTTACCGCCGCCTGCTGTGCCTCCAACCCGACGATCTGCTCGCCAAGCTGGCCGATCTGTTCCTCAAGCTGGGTGGCGAGTCCAGCCTGCGCCTCGGCACGGCTCTGGCGAAGCCGCTCCTGCGCGGCGAGCAACTGACCTAGCGTGACGCGATCCGGCCAGTCATCGAGGCCGGCGGGGAGCGTCAGCTGGTCGTTACCGATGCTCTCTGCCGTCAGCCGTGCCTCCAGCGCAAACGCTGCGCTCAGTTGCGAGGCGATCACGGCGAGATTTGCGGAAACGGTGGTGCTGTCGAGCTGCACCAGCAGCTGTCCGGCGGTCACGGCGTCGCCGTCCTTCACCAGAATGGCCGCGACGACGCCGCCTTCCGGGTGCTGCACCCGCTTGCTGCCTTCGAGTGGCACGACGGTGCCTTGGGCGACCACCGCGCCGGCGATTTCGGTGGTGCCGGCCCAGCCGCCGAGCAGGCCGACGAACAGCGCCATGGCGCCAAGGCCGGCGAAGGCATGGCGTCGGAGGCTGTTGAGCGGGTCAGCCATGGACGCGCACGCCTTCGATACGCGGGGCGGGGGCGGTGACCTGCCGCAGCACTTCGTCCTTGCTGCCGAAGGCGCTCTGCCGGCCGTTCACCAGGTAGATCAGCTTGTCGCAGACGGCGATGGCGCTGGGCCGGTGGGCGATGACGATCACTACCGCGCCGCGTTCCTTGGCGCTGGTCAGCGCCGCGGTCAGTGCCGTGTCACCGGCAAAGTCGAGATTGGCGTTCGGCTCGTCCAGCACCAGCAGGAACGGATCGCCATAGAGCGCCCGCGCCAGCCCGATGCGCTGGCGTTGCCCAGCCGACAGCGCCGCGCCACGAGCGCCGATGCGGGTGTCGTAGCCATCGGGCAGGCCGGTGATCAGGTCGTGCACCCCTGCCAGCCGCGCCGCTTTCAGCACGCTCTCGCTATCGGCATCGGGCCGGAAGCGCGCGATGTTGTCGGCGACACTGCCATCGAACAGCCCGACGCTCTGTGGCAGGTAGCCAATGCGCCGGCCAAGCTGGATCGGGTCGTAATGCGCCAGTTCCGAGCCATCGAGACGGACCTCGCCCTGCAGCACCGGCAAGATGCCGACCAGCCCGCGCGCCAGCGAGGTTTTGCCGGAGCCCGACAGACCGAGCACGCCCATTGCTTCGCCCGCTGTGAGTGCAAAGCTGACACCTGCAACCAGCGGCGGGGTGCGCAGGTCAGGCCCCGTCGCCAGTTGGCGAGCCTCAAGGGTGAATTGTGGGTCAGGGAGGCTCAGCCGCTTGGCCTCAGCTGGCTGCGCCGCCAGCAACGCCTCGGTTCGCCGCAGTGCCTGCCGGGCAGCAGCAAACCCGCGCCACTGCGCCACCACCTGTTCGACCGGCGCCAGCGCCCGTGAGGTGACGATCGACGCTGCAATCATCAGCCCCGCCGACAGCTCGCCACGGATGACGAGATAGGCGCCCAGCGCCAACACCGCCGATTGCAGCAGAAAACGGAACGACTTTGTTACCGATGAGTAGAGCGCCCCAACATCCGATGCCCGGTTTTGTACGCCTGCCAGTGCCTCGGACCGGACCTGCCAGCGGTCGGTGACGTCATCGAGCATGCCCATGGCGAATACCGGCTCGGCATTGGCGCGAGCATCTTCGCCGAGTGACTGGCGGTGCGCCATTGCTGCGGCGGTTTCGGCGGTTGGCCGTCCGGACAGCCGTTCGTTGACCAGCAGAAGCACCGTCGCAACAAGCGCACCACCGGTCGCCAGCCAGCCCAGCGCCGGGTGGAACAGGAAGATGATCGCCAGGTAGACCGGCAGCCAGGGCAAGTCGAACAGCGCCAGGGGGCCCGGCCCGCCGACATACTGGCGGATGGTGTCGAGGTCGCGCACCGCATCGGGGCGCGCGACGCTCAGCGGCGCAAGCCCCAGGCGCAGCGAGGCTCGGAACACGTCCGGAGCGATGGAGGCCTCAAGCGCGCCCGCAAAGCGAAAGGCCATGCGAGAGCGCAGCAGGTCGAGCAGCGCGAGAAAGGCGTAGGTGCCCGCAACCAGCGCAAACAGCGCCACCAGCGTCGGCACCGAGCGGCTGGCGAGCACCCTATCGTAGACCTGCAACATGAACAGCGGGCCGGTCAGCACCAGCAGGTTGGTGGCGAGGCTCAGCAGGCCGAGCGCCAGCAGCGGGAAGCCGGTGCGCCTCAGGAGGGCGCGGACGACGCTGTCGCGCCGGGCGCCGTTCGACATTGTTGTACCCCGTCGCTGCCCGGTTGGGCGACTGCCGCGGAGTCTGTGTGCCGGTGAGCCGTGCATGAACCCGGCGGCCTCGGATGGCAGCCATGCCTTGCCGGCATGACCGGACGAGCGCGCGGATGAAAAAACCCCGGAACATGGCGGTTCCGGGGTCTAGGTATCGCGGGGTTGGTGCCGCAATTTTCAGCAATAGGTATTTGGGTGCCCCAGTGCCGAAATCAGAGGCAGGTCAGACGATCCAGTCCGACGATGCCAGAAGAGATTCGAGGGTGGCGCCGTTGAGCCCCATGGCGAGGGCATCGCCATGGGCGTCGGCGACGCGGATCTCGACGTGATAGCCGCTACCATCGACATCGATGCCGAGGCTGTCATAGGTATCGCCGCCGCTGGCCGCCGCCTCGCGGAACGCCGCGAGGAACGCTGCCGGCGACGAGAATCCGGTCAGCCCGACATCGAGCCGGTCGCCGGACTTGAGCGAGAAGTCCTCGACGGTGTCGTGGCCGGCGGAGAACACGAAGGTGTCGGCACCTGAGCCACCGTTCAGCAGGTCGATGCCGTCGCCGCCGAACAGCCGGTCGTTGCCGGCCTGGCCGTAGAGGGTGTCGTCACCATCGCCGCCCGACAGGTAGTCGTTGCCACCGCGGCCGAAGAAGCGGTCGTTGCCTCCGAAGCCGAACAGCTCGTTGGCCATTTCGTTGCCGGTGAAGCTGTTGTTCAACGCATTGCCGAAACCGTTGATCGCACGATCGCCAGTCAGCTCCAGCGCCTCGTTCTGGTCGCCGAGCACGTAGCTAGTCGACGCCACGACCCGGTCATAGCCGGCGCCGGAGAGCACCACGTCATGCACCGAGCTGATGATGATGCGATCGGCATCATCGCTGCCGAAATAGGTGATCGGCAGGTCGGTAAGGGTGGATGCGGACACGGTCCCATCGGCGAAGCGGAACGCCTCGATGCCGCCGATGATGTCGTAGTTGCCGCCGGCCTTGTGGACGACGAAGCGGCCGGAGAGATCGCGGGTCAGCGTGTAGTCGTCGCAGTCGCCGGCATAGGACAGCACGTCGGTTCCGATACCGCCATCGATCACGTCGTTGCCCTCGGAGGCGACCACCAGGTCGTCGCCCTTGTCGCCATAGAGCCGGTCGCCGCCATTGCCGCCGATCAGGATGTCGGCGCCGGAGCGAGCGTGGAACTCGACGCCGGTATCGTCGGCAACGAGGATCTCGGTCTTGTTGGTGCCGGCCACGGTGCCGAAGGTGACGGTGTTGGCGTCGCGGTCGGTGGGAGCGCCGTAGCTGGTGCCGTCGTCGTTTACGAACAGCGTCGGCGACAGATAGGTCGCCTCGAGTTCGGTGCGCTCCGAGCTCAGCACCACGACCACGTTGTCATGGTCCTGGCCGCCGTGGAAGTTGATGTCGCGGTTGGTTTCGCGCACCTGGATGGTGTTGTTGGCCTCGCTGGTCCAGCTGGCGAACAGCACGGCGTGGCGGGTGTCGAAGGCCTCGAGCCCGACCAGTTCGCTGTCGTAGATCGCCTTGAGCTGGAAGGCATAGCCGTTGCCGCCGTCGCCCTTGTTCACCGCGCCGTCGACCGAGAGGTTCGAGGCCTCGAGGAAGATCGACTGCGAGAAGGTGAAGCCGTTGGAGGGGGCGTTGTCGATGGCGATGTCGAACAGTTTTACGTGGCTGGTGGCCGACAGCGAGATGACGTTGGAGCGGTCGAACGAGGCTTCGACATTGGTGAAGTTGCCAGGATCCTGCTCGGCGAGCCCGGATTCGACGGTGAAGCCACCGAGTTTGACGTTCTCCGCCACCTCGATCTTCTGCACCGATGCGATGGTGGAGAAATCGAAGGCCAGTCCGTTGGTCAGCCGCACGGTGTTGCCGTTGACCGAGGCGACCTCGACCATCGAGGTCCGCAGCGGCTTGTCCTCGCGCCACTCGGTATCGCCGATCGAGTCGAGATAGGCGTCGGTGTTCTCGAGCTCGATCCAGAGATGGTCGCCCGTCCGGAGTGCGGATGCATCATCGAGATGCAAGTACATCGAGCCTTCGCTCGCCGCCTCGCTGAGCGTGAACTCGCCTGAGTAGCTCGGCACGTCGATGACGCCACCGACCTGGAAGGCGCCGCCGGCCCGGACGTTGCCGGTGATCTCGATGGTGGTCGCCCCCGATCCGGTGCCCATCACCGTGATGTCGTCGCGGTTGATGACGACGGTCTGGTCGAACTCGAAGGTGCCGGCGCCCATCAGGATGGTTTCGCCGGCCGGAGCCGAATCGATAATGGCTTGCAGCTCGGCCGCAGAGGTCGAGGCGGAAACGGTGATCATTGGGAGTGCCTTTCGCAACAAGTGAAGATTGACGCGAGTGCCTCCCTTTTGCACCGCATCGGCATAGTTCCCACAAGGACTTGAAGCAGGGCTGAGCCCGATCGATCGCATTTGCAGCAAATGCGAACGGTCCGCGGGAACGCCCGCAACCTCGCCCGCCAATCTGGGCGGGGAGGGGGCGAGATTGTGCGCGCTGTGGAACTGTTGCCGATATGCAAGAGCCGGGCGCAGGGCCCGGCTCACATTTGGTCATAGCCTTGCCGGGCGCAGGCTGTACTAGTTGTCGAAGCTATGAAGGTTGTTCATTCGGGGAGGGACTGAGAAGCTGGGGTTGCAAAGCCAACCAACCTTCAGCGGAGTTCCCCGAATGAACATCCACAAGA
>JBKJMF010000614.1:0-3512 GCA_046596525.1 Devosia sp.
TGGGCCTATGACATCAAGAACAAGAAGTTGCTGTATCGCTCGCCGGTCGAGCACATCATCTCGCTGACGGTCAGCGATGACCCGGTGCCGGTGGTGTATGCGCTCAACGAGGACGACAGCAAGATCATCCGCTTCGAGACCGATCCGGAAGCCAAGTTCGTCCTGAAGCAGACCGCCGAGCATGGCGATACCGGCTTCGCCACGGTCGTGGCGGTGCGCAATTGAGTGCGTTCAGCGCAGCGTGGCCCAGCCTGATGGCGGCCAGCGCCACGGCATTCACGACGCTGGTGTTCGCCCGCGCGGCCCTGCACAAGCTCGGCGACTTCACCACCTTCACTGGCTTTGTCGCCGACTACCAGGTGGTTCCCGAGAAGCTGGTTCGACCGGCGTCAATGGGCCTCGCAATCGCCGAAGTGGCGGTCGTCGCCTCAGCGTTCATCCCGGCGCTGCAGCTCGCCGGCCTCGGCCTCGCAATCGGGCTCTACCTGCTCTATGCGGCCGTGATCAGCGTCAACGTGAGCCGGGGACGCGACCGGGTGGAATGTGGCTGCGGCGGCGCGGCGCAGCCGCTGAGCTGGACGCTGGTCACGCGCAACCTGGCCCTTGCCGCGATTGCCGGCCTTGGCCTCGCCGGACCCGCATCGGCGCTCGGTGTCGACGCGGCTACCACCGCGATCGTTTCCGGCTTCACGCTTTTCGTCGGCTACCTGCTCGTCGAGCAGATCATGGCCAATTTCGCTCAAATGCGCCTCAAGCGCTGACGGGCGGGGACCCAGGAGTTTTCGAGATGGATGTTCTTACCTTTGCGGTGATCGTGCTGTGGCTGGTGGTGGTCGCGCTGATCGTGGCCCTGTTCGCCATGGCCCGGCAGATCGGCGTGTTGTACGAGCGGGTCTCCCCGATGGGAGCGCTGGTCAACGAATCCGGTCCGCGGATCGGCGATATGACGCCGCTGTTCAGTTTGAAGAGCCTCAATGGCGGCGAGGTGGCGATCGGCCCCAAGCCGGAGCGCTCAACGCTGATGTTCTTCCTCTCGCCCACCTGTCCGGTGTGCAAGAAGCTGCTGCCGATCCTCAAGTCGGTCAGGCAAGCGGAAGGCAAGTGGCTCGACGTGGTGCTCGCCAGCGACGGTGACGTCGCCAAGCACCAGCGCTTCATCGACACAGCGGATCTCAAGGCATTCCCGTATGTCGTTTCGACCGAGCTCGGCCTCGCCTATCGCGTCGCCCGTCTGCCGTTTGCCGTGCTGCTCGACAGCACCGGCACGGTGAAGGCCAAGGGCCTCGTCAACAACCGCGAGCAGCTCGAGAGCCTCTTCAATGCCCATGAGATGGGGATCGGCTCTATCCAGGGCTTCCTCGACACACAGCCGGCACAGAGCTGATCCCCCACCCGAACGGAGACCAAAATGCAGAACCTCTTCGATACCCTGCTCGAGTGGATGGATGGCCGGGCCGAGACCGGCGCCCGCCAGGTGGCGCAACAGACCGGGCGGCGGAGTTTCCTCACCCGGGCCGGTGCCGCAATGCTGGGCGGCTCGCTGCTTCCCATGCTGCCGTTCGACCGCAACTTCGGCGAGGCCCATGCCCAGGAGGGCGCGTCCTCGGACGGCGACCAGACTGAATGCGAATACTGGCGTTATTGCGCGCTCGACGGGAACCTCTGCAACGACTGCGGCGGCACGCTGACTGAATGCCCCCCGGGTTCCGAAGCCTCGAAAGTCTCGTGGGTCGGCACCTGTCGCAACCCGAATGACGAGAAGGACTACCTCGTCTCGTACAATGACTGCTGCGGCAAGGCATCGTGCTCGGGCTCGTTCTGCTTTACCTCGAAGGGCGAACGGCCGGGTTACCGTATGGGCCTGTACAACGACATCAACTGGTGCATGGCCAATACGTCCAAGGGCTACCACTGCACCGTCGCCGTGCTGGTTGGTATTGCCGATGCGGCTTAGGCAAACAGCACTCGCGGGTCTCCTGCTGCTGCCGGTCCTTGGGCCGGTGGCAGCAGCCGACGGGGTAGCGGTGTTCAACGACGGTTGCTCGGCTTGCCACCAGCCGGGCGGCATCGGCCAGCCAGGTCTCGCGCCGCCGCTGGTCGATGCCCCGCTCTGGACGACGCTTGGCGCCAAGGCGCCAGACTATGTGGTGGGAGTGATCCTCTCGGGCCTCACCGGGACGATCGAAGCGGCGGGGCAGGGATATTACGGCCTGGTCATGCCGACGCACGATTTCATGAGCGACGACGAGATCGCGGCGGTCACCAATTATGTGCTGCAGGAGCTCAACCAAGTCGGCACCCCGATCGATGCGGATATGGTCGCCGCGGCGCGCTCGGCGGTGCCGTCGCACAAGGCGTTGCGCGACATGCGCAAGGGCGGAGCGTGAGCGGCCGGCTCGCCGCCGTCCTGTCGGTGGTTCTCGCGCTGGGAACCGCGGCGGCGGTCGCCCAGGAGGCGGGAAGAACCAACTTCATCCTGCGCTGCGGCGGCTGCCACGGGATGGACGGCGCCGGCAGCGAGGTGGGCGGCATCCCTGACTTCCGCAACTATGTTGGAGCGTTCGCGCATAGCGAGGATGGGCGGCGCTATGTGATGCACGTGCCGGGCGTGGTCGGCGCCAGTTTGTCGGACAAGCAGATCGCCGACGTGATGAACTACGTCATGACCACGTGGGGTGAGGCTTCACTGCCGGCTGACTACGCGCCGTTCACCGAAGCCGAGGTTACGATGCTTCGCGCCGAGCCGGTCGGCGACGTCGTCGCTTATCGTCGCAAGGTTGCGGCAGACTTGATGGCGCAGGGGATCGCGACGGCAGGGTATCCCTGGCCCTAGGGTCAGGCACATACCTACGGAGCGGCCCTATCTCTGGTGCAGTCTACCGCGTGGCCAAACCCGCGCCGGACCCGCCCGACTATCCGCAATACCCCGATGGCCAAGCCAGTCGGGCGCTTCGGCACGCCGTGGAAAAATCTTCGAACCCACCCCAAGGATCAGCGCGCGTTCATCGTCTTATCCCTAGAATGCCGACGGAAAGCTCAAGCAGGTGCTACGTTCCTTGACGCCTGAATTCATGAACAGCGGGGTGCTGGACGCCCCAACCGCCGACGAGACGCTGATCGCGCGAGCGGTCGGCGGCGATCGGCGTGCGTTTGGCGAGCTGGTGGAGCGGCATTACGATTTCATCTTCCGCACCGCCTGCAAATGGTGCGGCAGGGTTTCGGATGCCGAGGATGTGGCGCAGGATGTGTGCGTCAAGCTCGCCTCGATCCTCAAAAGCTTCGACGGGCGCTCGGCGTTCACCAGCTGGCTATATCGCGTGACGCTCAATGCGGTGCGCGACATGCAGCGGGCCCGCAGCAGGCGAGGGCGCAATGCCGACCGCTATGCCGAGGTAGCGCCGGATGAATACCTGCCCGAGCAGGAAGACGCAGCGACTTCCAAGGAGCTGTGGAACGCAGTGCGCAGACTTCCCGAACAGTAACGGGATGCGGTGCTGCTGATTTACGCGTAT
>JBKJMF010000055.1:0-2640 GCA_046596525.1 Devosia sp.
ATGGTGGCGGCCAAGACCGAGCGGGCGCACAACCACCTCGCCGCGCAGTTCGCCGACCACGGCCGCACCGGCCCGCTGCATCGCGCCTATCTCGCCTTCGCTTGGGGCCGCACCCAGCAGGCCTCTGGCACTGTCGAAGCGCCGCTCGGCCGCGATCCCAACAACCGGCTGAAGCAGGCAGTGCGCAAGGACGGGCGCGAGGCCATCACCCACTATGCGGTCGAGGCCCGCTTCGGCGACGAGGGTTGGGACATTACCCGCATCCGCTGCGAACTCGAAACCGGCCGCACCCACCAGATCCGCGTCCACATGGCCCATATCGGCCATCCTCTGGTCGCCGACCTGGTCTACGGTGCGGGCTTCGCCACCAAGGTCAATCGCCTGCCCGATGCAGCCAAGACGGCCGTCGCGGCGTTAGGTCGCCAGGCACTGCATGCCGCCGAGCTCGGTTTCGAGCACCCGGCGACCGGCGAGGAAATGCAGTTCGAGGCGCCGTTGCCGCCCGATCTCGAGGCCCTCGAAGCCGCCATCGAGCCCTACGATCGAGCCTTCGCCCGCTAGGCAATCTTCGTGCAACCTTCTGGGCGTACCAACGTTCTGGTGAAGGGTCGGAGGGTCTTATCAAGGCTCGAATTCGACCTATATATCCATGACAGTCAGCAGTGTGCCGGACTGGACACGGCTGAACATCTGCCCGTGATACGGGGGAAAGACGAGGGTGCTTCATGGCCCAGACTAACCTGCCAATTCTTTCGGCCGAGGGTGGACTCAGCCGCTATCTCCAGGAAATCCGCAAGTTTCCGATGCTTGAGCCTGACGAGGAATACATGCTCGCCAAGCGCTACAAGGAGCATCAGGATCCCGGCTCCGCCCAGAAACTCATCACGTCGCATCTGCGCCTCGTGGCCAAGATCGCCATGGGCTACCGCGGCTACGGCCTGCCCATCTCCGAGGTGATCTCGGAGGGCAATGTGGGCCTGATGCATGCTGTCAAGCGCTTCGAGCCCGACAAGGGCTTCCGCCTCGCGACTTACGCGATGTGGTGGATACGCGCCGCTATTCAGGAATACGTGCTGCGTTCGTGGTCGCTGGTGAAAATCGGCACGACCGCCGCGCAGAAGCGCCTGTTCTTCAACCTGCGCAAGATCAAGGGGCAGATCGCCGCCCTCGATGACGGCAATCTGCACCCCGACCAGATCAAGCAGATCGCTACGACCCTGCACGTCACCGAAAGCGACGTGGTGTCGATGAACCAGCGCCTCTCCGGCGACGCCTCGCTCAACGCGCCGATGCGCGCCGACGAAGGCGCCTCGGAGTGGCAGGACTGGCTGGTCGACGACACGCCGAGCCAGGAGACCACCCTCGGCGAGTCCGAGGAGTTCTCCGAGCGCATGGGCCTGCTCACCAATGCGATGAGCGACCTCAACGAGCGCGAGAAGGCGATCTTCCAGGCCCGCCGCCTCCGCGAAGACCCGGCGACGCTCGAAGAGCTGGCGCAGGAATACAATGTCAGCCGCGAGCGTATCCGGCAGATCGAGGTCCGCGCCTTCGAGAAGGTGCAGGAAGCCGTGCAGAAGGCCGCCCACGCCAAATCGCGCGAAGCCGCCGTCTGAACGACCGATCGCTGAAATGAACAAGGGCCCCGGTATCGCCGGGGTCCTTTTGCTTAGGTGCCGTTACCGTTTCGCCAGCAGCAGCTTGGAGATCAGCGAAGCCAGGTATTTCCGCGGCAGGATCAGCAGGTAGGGCGCGTGCACTCCCTCCTCCGGCACGATCTTGAACGGCCCGGTCAACGCCTCGTTGGAGGTGCCGGTCCGCACCCCAGGCGCGAGCTTCACCGCGTCGAGCGGATACTTCAGCCCCTCCGACGTCCAGAACGTCACCGGCGCCAGCGGATGGATCGACACCCGCTCGCCCGGCTCGACCTCGAACGAGAACGCCTTGGTCAGCGCCAGCGCCACGTCCTCTTCGTCGACCAGCACGACCTTGCGCTTGGCGGCATGCTTGGTGACCGCATCGAGCGCCGCCAGCGTGTGGTCGAACCGCCGCCCTGTCATCCCCAGCGCCACCGTCACCGGCGCGCGAGTCGAATAGAGCGACTTCTCGAAATCGGTGGTTTCCTGCTCGGCGATCTGCATCAGCCGGGTCTTGCCCAGCCAGGAATGCGGGTTCTTCAGCGAATCGAAATCGCCGATGATCAGCTCGGGCTTCAGTCCGGCCTCGACGATCTGGTCGGCCCCGCCATCGGCCCCGACGAGATGGCCGCCCGACGCATAGAGCTCGCGCAGGAGGTCGAAATCGACCGTCCCGCCGCCAACGATGACCAACAGGTCGTCAAAGACCGCAACGGAAGTCTGGGGGGCACGCGCTTGCACGGAGGGAAAACTCTGTCTATCTGTCAGCTGTCTCGCTGGGGTGTTCCGGAGGTTTCCGGAGCTGAGAGTTACCCATTGAACCTGAACCAGGTCATGCTGGCGGAGGAAGTTCGAGATGGCAAGGGCGCGAAAGCGTCCGACCCATACACGTCCCCTTCATTCACATGGCCGCAACCGAAGGGAACGATATGCGTTCGTTCGCACACTTCGCGTTGGCGGCAGTTATCTGCGCCACCGCACTTCCAGTCCTCGCTGAGGACAAGCC
>JBKJMF010000256.1:0-7408 GCA_046596525.1 Devosia sp.
CCGCACCGCTGTCGGTGCTGGCTTATGGCGATTCCAACACCTGGGGCGCCGTGCCCCAGCCCTATCGCGGGGCAGGCGGCCGCTTCGGCGTCACCCAGCGCTGGACGCGCATCATGCGGGCGGCGCTCGGCACGGGCGTCAACGTCTTCGAGGAGGGGCTCAGCGGCCGCACCACCTGCGTCGACGACCCGATCGAGGGCGAGATCCGCAACGGCGAACGCTATCTGCCGGTGTCGCTGATCACCCACATGCCGCTCGACCTGGTGGTCATCATGCTGGGCACCAACGACCTGAAGGCGCGGCTGTCGATGACCGCCGGCGACATCGCCGATGGCGCGGGGAAACTCGCCGACCTGGTGCGCCGTTCGACCGCGGGGCCGGAAGCCCTGCCGCCGGAGGTGCTGCTGGTGTCGCCGGCGCCGCTGGCGAAGCTGACGTGGCTCACCGAGATGTTCGAAGGCGGCAGCACCAAGTCGCAGAAGTTTGCCGCCGAGTACGGCCGCGTGGCGCGGGCTTACGACGTGCAGTTCTTCGACGCGGGCAGCGTCATCGCCTCGAGCGACGATGACGGCATCCATCTGGATGCGAGCGCGCACCAGACGCTCGGCCTGGCGCTGGCCGAGGAGGTTCGCCGCATCCTGGAGCTGGCGCCTAGCCAAGGCTGAGCGCTTTCACCACCTGCTCGTCCACTTCGATACCGAGGCCTGGACGAGTGGGGGCATACGCCCGCCCACCCTGCTGGCGGATCGGTTGGTCGACGAGGTCGGTCTGCACCACCACCGGAATGGGCTTGAACTCGAACAGCCGCGCATTGGGGGAAGCGATCGACAGATGGAGGCTGGCCGCACTGAGGATCGCCGTGCTCCAGGCGTGGGCGTTGATGGCGATGCCCGCGGCGCCACAGAGCTTGTCGATCTTCGAAAACCCGGTGACCCCCTCGGCCCGCGATGGGTCGACGCCGAGCACGTCGACCGTGCCGGTCTCTATCAGCCGCTGGTAGCCGGTGACGGTGAACTCGCGCTCGCCGGTGCCGATCGGCATATTCGGCAGCGCCTGCTTCAGCGCGCGGTAGTCGTCGAGGCGGGTCGGATAGAACGGCTCCTCGATCCAGCCGATATTGTACTCGGCCATCCGGCGGGTGGTGGCGATGCCCGTCTCGCGGTCCCATTTCACCCCGTTGCCGACATCGACGATGATCTCGAAATCCTCGCCCAGCGCCTCGCGCAACTCGCGGACGAAGGCCACGTCGTTGTCCGGGTCCTGCCCGATATTGGAGAGCCCCCGCTTGCCGAAGCCGAGCTTGGCGCCGCGATAGCCCTCGTCCTTGAACCCGACGATCTCCTCGACGCAAAGCGCCCGGGTCGCCTTGTTGACGTGGCTGGAGGAGTAAGCCGGCAGGCTGTCGTGCACCTTGCCGCCGAGCAGCTCATAGAGCGGCTTGCCCTGGAGCTTGCCCTCGATGTCCCACAGCGCCATGTCGAGCGCCGAGTAGGCGAAGCAGGCGATGCCGCCCTCGCCGTACCACCAGGCATGCGCCCGCATCTTCTCCCAGGCCTCGGCGACGCTGATCTCGCCGGCATCCTTGAGCAACGGGCCAAAGCCGGAATCGACCAGCGTCTTGGTGGCCCAGCAGGCTTCCGGCCACATGGCGATGCCCTCGCCCCAGCCGACCACGCCGTCCACAGTTTCGACCCGCACCAGCACCGTCTGGCGCAGGTTTCCGTGGTCGTTGGTGTCGGCATAGCGGATCACGTGGCTCTGGATCTGGCCCACGCGCATGGCGGCATCCTCCCTCGGCGGCCCGTTGCCCGAGCTCGGCGTTGTCCGGCGTTGACTAGCACCGGTGCCGCTGCTAGGTCAAGAAGTGGTCAGACCACTTGGCCACTTGCGATAAGACGGTGCACGACGCCGCGTACGCATCGGGAGCGAAACCAGTGCCAGTCAGTGATCTCAGCGGCGAAGTGCCCTTGCGGCGCTCGGGGCTGACCGAGATGTTGGTGGCCCGCCTGCTCGGCCTCGTCACCACCGGCAATCTGAAACCCGGCGACCAATTGCCGCCTGAGCGGAAGCTCGCCGAAACCTTCGATGTCTCACGGCCCACATTACGGGAGGCGCTACGTGCGCTGGCGGTACTCGGCGTCATCGAGGTGCGGCACGGCGGCGGCGTCTTCGTCTCGCAGCTCGAAGCCTCGGACCTGCTGGCGCCGCTCGCCTTCTTCCTGACGCTGCGGGCCGCCGAGGTCGAAAAGCTCTACGAGGCGCGCCGGCTGATCGAAGGAGAGATCGCCGCGCTGGCCGCGACGCGCGGCGACGAGGCGGCCTTCGACGAATTGGATACGCTGATTGCGGCACAGGAGGAGGCGAAGCTGGAGCCGGCGCGCTATCGCGATGTCGACGCCGCGTTCCACCTCCGGCTGGGCGTGCTTGGCGGCAACGAGTTCCTGTCGCGCGCTGCGCAGAGCCTCAACGTGCTCGGCCAGGAGTTCCGGAAGACCGCGTCGGAGACCCCCAATGTCATCGCCACCTCGATTGCCGACCATC
Source organism: Devosia sp. (assembly GCA_046596525.1). GTDB lineage: Bacteria > Pseudomonadota > Alphaproteobacteria > Rhizobiales > Devosiaceae > Devosia_A. The sequence continues at coordinate 2,542 of JBKJMF010000256.1, forward strand.
GGATCATTGTCGAAGCGATCCGGCGGCGCGATGCTGCGGCGGCGCGGCAGGCGATGATCACCCACATGGACCACGTGCTGCAATCCACCGAGGCGGCGATGAAGGCGAAGAACCAATGACCGAAAAACGCTGGGGCCTCGACAAGGTCACCGAGGCGGACATCCTCGCGGGCGGCTTCTCGACCCCCTGGGACGCGCCGTTCATCCCGCCCTTCCCTTTCACCTTCCGCAATGCCGAAGTGCTGACGGTATTCTGGCGCACCGACCCCAAGGCCATGCAGTTCCTCGCTCCACCGCCGGTCGAGGCCACCGGCGACGTCGTCTGCGTCCACATCTACAAGATGAACGACACCAGCTGGATTGGACCCTATCACGAGGCCAACGTGATGTTCGGCGCCAAGCTGCCGAACGGTCGGGCCGGCGCCTATTCGCCCTACCTGTTCCTCGCCTCGGATGGCGGCGTCGCGCATGGCCGCGAGGTTCACGGTCAGCCCAAGAAGCTCGCCAACCCGTTCCTCGAATTCCGCGGCGACCTGATGGTCGGCGGCGTCGAGCGCAACGGCATCGACGTCATCACCGTGACGACGCCCTACAAGCAGCAGGCGGTCGATCCGGCGCTGATGCGGGCGCATTTCGACTACGGCACCAACCTCAATCTGAAGGCGATCAACCACATCGACGGCACCCCGGCGATCCGGCAGATCACCTCGCGCAAACTCACCGACGTGAAGGTGCACGAATGCTGGCGGGGCCCGGCGACGGTGGAACTGCGGCCGAACGCGCAGGCGCCAGTGTTCCGCCTGCCGGTGGTCGAGCCGCTCGAGGCGTTCTACTGGCGCGCCGATTTCACTCTCGTCACCGGCGAGATCATTCACGACTATTTGGCCAAGAGCGCATAAGCGCCGGCCATCGGGAGGATAGCTTGAACGACAAGGTCAATATCGGCGTCATCGGCGCCGGCTGGTGGGCGACCCTCAGCCACATTCCGGCTTTGCGCGACAACCCGCATGTCGGGATCGTCGCAGTGAACCGCCCCGATGCCGAGGGGATGGAAAAGGTGGTCGCGAGCTTTCCCGGCGTGAAGCCGTACTTCGATGCGGCCGAAATGCTGGCGAACGAGACGCTGCACGGCGTCGTGGTGGCCTCGCCGCACATCCTCCACGCCGAACACGCACAGCTGGCTTTGTCGCGCGGGCTGCCGACGCTGATCGAAAAGCCGATGGCGACAAGCGCCGCCGATGCCCGCGCCCTGCTGGCGACCGCCAACGCCAACAACACCCAGATCATCCTGCCCTATGGCTGGAACTTCCGCCCGATCGTCGAAACCGCCCACCAGCTGGTGAAGGACGGCTGGGTCGGCGAAGTCCGCCACGTGGTGGCGCAGATGGCGTCGGCGCTGGCCGACCTGTTCGGCGGTGAGCCGATGGTCGAGACCAAGGAGCACCTGTTCCGTCCGCCGGTTTCCACCTGGGCCGACCCGAAGAAATCCGGCGGCTACGGCTGGGGCCAGCTGACCCACGGGCTCGGCGCGCTGTTCCGAGTCATCGATCTCGACCCGGCGCGGGTATTCGCGAGGACCGGGCTGTCGCCGGCGGGGGTGGATTTCTACGACGCGGCGGTGGTGGAGTTTGCCAATGGCGCGACGATGGCGCTGTCGGGCTCGGCGACGGTACCCAAGCTGCGCGGCTTTCAGGTCGACATCCGCATCTTCGGCACCGAGGGCATGCTGCTGCTCGACATCGAGCGGCCCCGCGTTGAGGTGATCCGCCACGACGGCAAGACCCACATCGCCGATCTCGGCCCCAATGCCGGCGATTATGAGCAGGTGGCGCCGATCACCCTCTTGGTCGACCTAGCACGCGGCGAGAAGGTGCCCAACCCGGCCGACGGCGTCGTCGGCATGCGTTCCAGCGTGCTGCTCGACGCCATGTACCGGTCGGCGAAATCGGGGCGCATGGAGGACGTGCTATGAGGCTTGGTGTCACCAGCTGGTCGTTCCCCGAACTGACGCTCGATGAGGTCGGCGGGCTGGCGAAAGTGCTTGGCATCGAGGGCGTCGACGTCGGCTACTTCTACCGCTCGGCGCTCGACCGGTCGCGGCTGCTGGCAGCGCCGGAAGCCTATGCCGACGAAGTGCGCACGCGCCTGCCTGTGCCGGTGTCGAATCTCTACCACCTGTTCGGCAATTCGGTCGCCGACCGAAACCTTGCCGATCCGGCGAACCGCGCGGCGAACACCACCGATTTCGGTGCCGTGCTGAAGTTCTGCGCCGCTGTGGGATCGCCGACCGTCTTCATCCTGCCCGGCGTGATCAACGGGACACAAAGCCGGTCGCAAGCGCTGGCTGAGACCGTGGAGTCGCTGAAGCCGCTGCTCGATCTCGCGGCGAAAACCGGTGTCACCGTGTGTGTCGAGCCGCACGTCCATTCCTATCTCGAAAGCCCCATCATCACTGCTGAATTGTGCCACCGCGCGGCTGGCGTGAGGCTGGCGCTCGACTACGCGCATTTCGCCGTTTCGGGCTACCGTCAGGACGAGATTGATACGCTCGCCCGCTGGACCGGCCACGTGCACCTGCGGCAGGCGCGGCCGGGCGCGCTGCAGGCAAAGCTCGACCAGGGGACGCTCAATTTCGCCGCCATGTTCGCGACCCTGCGTGATGCCGGCTACGACGGCTGGCTCGCTGCCGAAGTCGTCCACCAGGGCTATTTCGATACACTGCACGATGACGTGCTGACCGAGACCGTGAAGCTGCGCGACCTGTTCCGCGCCTGGAGTGCGCCGTGAGTTCTGGAGCGATTATCGTCACTGGCGGAGGCGGCGGCATCGGCCGCGCCATCGCCAAGCGCCTCTTTGCCGACGGCCACAAGGTGGTGATCGCCGACCGTGACAAGGCGGTCGCCGAGAGCGCCGTGAGCGCCATTGGCTGTGAGTTCGAACTCATCGACATAGGCGACGAAGCATCGGTAATCGCCGGGGTGAAAGCCGTGGCTACCCGTCACGGCGGGCTGTTCGGCGTCGTCAACAATGCCGGCATCCACATGCAGGCGCTGGTGGTGGAAACCGCCGTCGAGGACTGGGACCGAATCTTCTCTGTCAACAGCCGCGGCACCTTCCTGATGTCGCGCGAGGCGGCGCGGATCATGGCGACGCAGCGGAGCGGCCAGATCGTCAACATCATTACCAAGCTCGGCTTCGGCAACCCGTTCTCGTCGGCCTACCTGTCATCGAAGAACGCCATCTGGGGCCTGACCCAGTGCCTCGCCATCGAGATGGCCTCGAGCAGGGTGCGGGTGAACGCCATCGCCCCGGGCCATGTCGGACCCGGCACCGGCATGGAGAAGGCGTTCCGCGCCAAGGCCGAAAAGCTCGGCAAGAGCTGGGACGATTTCGAGGCCGACGTGGTCGCGACCATCCCGCTGCACCGCTGGTGCACCCCGGAGGACGTGGCCGGCGGCGTCGCCTGGCTGATGGGGCCGGATACCAGCTTCGTCACTGGCGAGTTGATCAACATCACCGGCGGTTTCCAGGCCTATGCCTCGACGCCGAGCGCGGACTCCGTCCGCGATGCAGCACAGCGGGGACCGGCGAAATGAGCGGACCACTTGAAGGTAAAGTCGCGCTGGTGACCGGCGCCCGCGCCGGGCTCGGTGCTGCAACGGTTCTGGCACTGGCTGAAGCCGGCGCCACGGTGATCGCAACCGGCCGCAAGGCCGGCGACTGTGCCGAAACCGTCGCGGCCGTTACCGCCAGGGGCGGCAAGGCCAATGACTTCGCACTCGACGTCGGCGATCTCGCCGCCATCCCGGCGCGCGTCGCAGCGGCACTCACGCTGCACGGTCGCATCGACACCCTCGTCAACAATGCGGCGACCATCGAACCGATGGCCAAGCTGAGCGAGCTCGACCCTCTGGCCTTCGACCGCTCGCTGACCGTCAACGTCAGCGGTCCAGCGGCGCTCGTGTCGGCACTGTGGCCGGCGTTCAAGGACGGGCGCGTCATCAACGTGGTGAGCGGCGCTGCCAACCACGCCATGTCGGGCTGGTCCGCTTACTGCGCCGGCAAGGCCGCGTTGCTGATGCTGACCCGGTCGATCGAGCTCGAGGGTACCGATATCGGGCTGCGCGGTTTCGCCTTCGCGCCGGGGCTGGTCGATACCGACATGCAGGCGTCGATCCGTGCGGCCAAGATCAACCACATCTCCGATGTGCCGCGCGAGAACCTGCAGCCGCCGGAGCGGCCGGCAAAGGTCATCGCCTGGCTGGCGAGCGGCGCCGCCGACGACCTCGCCGGGCAATATGTCGACATCCGGCAGGAGGGCCTGATGGCCCGGGTCGAAGGCTGATCACTCGCCGGGTTTGGGCGCCAGCTCTTCGCTATTGCGCGCCGCCTCGGCGATTCGTCGGCGGGCCCGGAAGACGCCCCATTGCTGGTCGACCAGCACGCCGATGAGGATCACCCCGCCCATCACCGCGAAGTTTAGCGACGAGGGAATGCCGAGGAGGTTCACGAGGTTCTGCAGCTCCTGCAGGAGGATCGTGCCGAGGATCACCCCGACGATCGAGCCCTCGCCGCCACGCAGCGAGAAGCCGCCGAGCACTGCCGCCGCGATGGCGTAGAGCTCGTAGAAATTGCCCTGCGACGAGGGCTGCACCGAGCGGGTGTACATGGCGAAAAAGATCGCCGCGAGCGCTGTCAGGCCAGCGCAGATCACATAGGCGGAGGTGACCACCACGTCGGTGCGGATGCCCGAGAAGCGTGCCGCTTCCTCGTTCTTGCCGATGGCGAAGAGATAGCGGCCGAACACCGAACGATGCAGCGTGAACCAGGCGATCACCGCCACGACCGCGAGTACGTAGACCGAGACC
>JBKJMF010000608.1:0-20705 GCA_046596525.1 Devosia sp.
GGCCAGGATGGTTCCCTGCTCATTCACCGCGATCGCCCCCGCAGGCACTGCATCGAGAAAGTCCTGCAACGACAGCGTAATGTCAGAGAACCCGGCTTGCTCCGGCCTGCCGAAACCCCGTCTACTGGTGCAATCATTCATCGCCCCGCTCCCGACGCTCGAACCAACTGGCTTAGTCTATGGGGGCCCCGGGCGTGGCTCTTGATGTTGATCAAACCTCCCGTATCGTTGATCCGCGTTCGCCACGGATAGTGGCAATGGTCTCGGCCAAGCGGCCGATACCTGTCTTCGTCGCGAAGGTGCGAGAAGGTTAAGCGGGCCCATCCTACAGATAGCCGGACCACACGGCGCCGAACGACGAATAGTGCGCAACATACGCGCGGCCATACTTCGTCCTTAGATCCTGAAATGCGACGAGGTCGCGCCCGGCTCCCGAGAACGCAGTTACCCGAGCGCGCGGCATTACCCCGTTATGAGTGCGCGAACACATGGCGGGTCGCGCCGCCAAATACCCATTCGCGTAAAGCGCGGATGGCCGTATCCGCCCATCACCGGCAGATTGGCGCCTACCCTGCGGACTTCGCCGAGCAGCGCCTTACCAGGGCCGTCTATCCCTGCATCGACAGTGCCAAAGACGGCTGAGATTCCATGCCGGCTCAGGTGGCGCCCCGAGTGGCTCTCTACCTTGGAGAGCAAGTCAGGAGCATCGTCGACTACGTCGTTTCGAAGGCTCGGTGAGCCCGCGCCAGTGAAGAGTTCGCTCCAAAGGCCGACCGCTGGTCCAAGTTGCCCCCCGGAGATCGCGGCAAAATGAGCCAGCGAGAGCACGCCCCTCATTTGATCCGCATCAAGGCAGTCCCCGGCGGTCGGTGCTCGACTGAAGGTAAGGCCCGAGTTGCGACTTGGGGAACAGCCAATCGCGCTTAGCGGACCGATATCCAACCCCAAGGGGGAAAGGTCATGACCAGCATAAAAGCAATCGCAATCGCATCGGCTTTCGCTGCGGCGATGTTGCCGGCTGCCAGTTTAGGCGATGGCACCGTGGAGGTTCTCCACTGGTGGACGTCCGGCGGTGAAGCAAAGGCGGTGGGCGAACTCAAATCTGCGTTCGAGGCCCAGGGCGGGACCTGGGTCGACTCTCCGATCGCCGGCGGTGGCGGTGACGCGGCGATGACGGCGTTACGCGCCCGCGTCGTTGCCGGCAATCCGCCAACCGCAGTCCAGCTCAAAGGCCCCGGTATCCAGGAATGGGCCGACGAAGGCTCGCTCAACGACGTAGACGATGTGGCCAAGGCCGAGAATTGGGACACGGTGCTGCCGCCGGTGCTCGCCGGCATCATGAAATACCAGGACAAGTATGTCGCTGCGCCTGTGAACATTCATCGCGTCGACTGGATCTGGGCCAATCCCGAAGTACTCGCCAAGGTCGGTGTGACCGAGGTACCCAGGACCTGGGACGAGTTCAATGCCGTGGCCGACAAGCGAAGGCAGCCGGCATTACACCGCTTGCCCATGGCGGTCAGCCCTGGCAGGACGCCACGCTGTTTGAGGTGGTGGCGCTCGGGATTGGCGGTGCCGACTTCTATCGCAGTGCGCTGGTCAACCTCGACCAGGCCGCGATGACCAGCGACACGATGATCAAGGTGTTCGACCAGTTGCGGACGCTCCGCGGCTATGTCGACGAGGGCTTCTCCGGTCGCGACTGGAACCTCGCGACCGCAATGGTCATGAACAGCCAGGCTGCCTTCCAGATCATGGGCGACTGGGCCAAGGGCGAGTTCCTCGCCGCCGGCAAGGTGCCGGGCAAGGACTTTTTGTGCGCTCCCGCCCCGGGCGGTGCCTACATCCTTAACTCCGACAGCTTCACGTTCTTCAAGGTCGAAGGCGAGGACCGGCTGAAGGGTCAGAAGGTGCTCGCAAGCCTGATTATGTCGGCCGGGTTCCAGGAGACCTTCAATCTGGCAAAGGGCTCGATCCCTGCACGCACCGATGTCGCGCTCGACAAGTTTGATGACTGCGCGAAGAAGTCCCACGAAGACCTGACGGCCTCAATCGCCGCCAACACGCTCGTACCCTCCATGGCCCACGAGATGGCGGTGCCCCGCACGGCGCGCGGGGAATTCCTCGATGTCATCACCAACTTCTTCAACTCGAACATCAGTTCGGCCGAAGCCGCCAAGGCGCTGGCCGCTGCGATCGAGCGCGTTCAGTAACGTGAGCACGCCGGGGGCGCCTCCGCGGCCCCGGCTCCTTTCTTGCATTGAGGAGACCGAGATGGCGGGATCCAAGCCTCCGCGCGTCGCTATCGGCCGCTCTCTCGAGCGTTGGCTGCCGCAACTGGTCGTTTCGCCACTCTTCGCGGCGAGCCTGGTCTTCGTCTATGGCTTCATCGCCTGGACGGTATATATCTCGTTCACCAAGTCAGGCGTCCTCCCCAACTACGCCTTGACCGGCTTTGCGCAGTACGAGCGTCTCTGGAGCACCCCGCGCTGGTACGTGGCGCTGCAGAACCTGTTTGTGTTCACCGGACTGTTCATTGCCGGCTGCATGGTTATCGGGGTGCTGCTCGCGATCCTGCTCGATCAGCGCATCCGCTTCGAAGGAGCGATCCGCACGATCTATCTGTACCCGATGGCGCTGTCGTTCATCGTCACCGGAACGGCGTGGAAATGGATCCTGAATCCCACGCTCGGCATCGAGCAACTGGTTCGAGGGCTTGGGTTCGAGAGCTTCAGCTTCGACTGGCTCGTTGAGCCGCAGATGGCGATCTACACCGTGGTGATCGCCGGCGTCTGGCAGTCATCGGGCTACGTCATGGCGCTGTTTCTGGCTGGGTTGCGCTCGGTCGACGACGAGATCATCCGAGCCGCGGCGATCGACGGGGCAGGACCGATCCGCACCTATGCAACGATCATCCTGCCCATCGTGCGACCGGTGTTTCTGTCCTCGATCATCATCCTCTCGCACCTGGCCATCAAGAGCTTCGACCTCGTGGTCGCGCTGACCGGCGGCGGGCCGGGTTACGCAACCGACATGCCGGCGACTTTCATGTACGCCTTCGCGTTCCAGCGCAGCGAACTGGGTACTGCCGCGGCCAGCGCGGTCATGATGCTGATGACGATCATGGCGATCATTGTCCCGTACCTCTATTCGGAACTGAGGGGGGCCCGTAAATGAGCCAGGCCCAATCCGGCATCGTTCATCGCCGTGGACCGGGGCGGCTGGCGCTGCGGGTCCTGCTCTTTGCGGTCCTCGTGATATTCTGCCTCTACTATCTCGCCCCGCTCGTTGTCATGGTGTCGACCTCACTCAAGTCGCTCGACGAGATCAGGACCGGATCGCTGATCAGCCTGCCCCGGACGGTGGCGTTCGACGCCTGGGCCAAGGCCTGGGGCACGGCTTGTGTCGGGGTGCGCTGCACCGGGCTCGCGCCCTACATGTGGAATTCCGCGCTGATGGTGATCCCGGCCGTGATCATCTCGTCGTTCCTCGGGGCAATCAACGGCTATGCGCTGACCAAGTGGCGCTTCCCGGGCGCCAATATCGTCTTCGGATTGATGCTGTTCGGGGCTTTCATCCCGTTCCAGGTCGTGCTGCTGCCGATGGCGCGCACGCTAGGCTATTTCGGTCTTGCCGGCAGTGTCTACGGCCTGATCCTGGTCCACACAGTCTATGGCCTAGCCTTCACCACCCTGTTCTTTCGCGGCTTCTTCGTCGGCGTGTCGGACGGCATCGTGCAGGCCGCCAAGATCGACGGGGCCGGGTTCTTCCCGATCTTCTTCAAGCTGATGCTGCCTATGGCCGTACCCACGATCGTCGTTACCGTGATCTGGCAGTTCACCCAGATCTGGAACGACTTCCTGTTCGGCATCGCCTTCACCGTCGGTGACAGCAATCCGGTGACGGTGGCGCTCAACAACATCGTCGCCACCTCGACGGGCATCAAGGAATACAATGTCGACATGGCGGCCGCGATCATTGCGGGTCTGCCGACGCTCGTCGTCTACGTGCTGGCTGGCAACTATTTCGTGCGCGGGCTCGCCGCCGGCGCCGTGAAGGGATAGCAACATGGCGGGAGTAACGCTTGAGAAGGTGCGCAAGACCTTCGGCCAGAACGAGGTGATCAAGGACATCGACCTCGAGATCGCTCCGGGCGAGTTCGTTGTCCTCGTCGGCCCGTCTGGCTGTGGCAAGTCCACGCTGCTGAACCTGATCGCTGGGCTCGAAACCCTGAGCGGCGGCAACATCCGCATCGGCGACCAACTGGTGAACGACGTGCCGCCCAAAGACCGCAATATCGCGATGGTGTTCCAATCCTACGCGCTCTACCCCACCAAGAGCGTGCAGGGAAACATCACCTTCGGCATGGAGACCCGCCATATCAGCCGCGAGGAGCAGGAACAGGCAGTGTCCGAAGTCACCCAGCTCTTGCATATCGAACAGTTGCTCGAGCGCAAGCCGGGACAGCTGTCCGGCGGCCAGCGCCAGCGGGTTGCCATGGGCCGCGCCCTGGTTCGCAAGCCTGATGTATTCTTGTTCGATGAACCGCTGAGTAATCTCGACGCCAAGCTGCGTATTGAGATGCGGACCGAGATCAAGAAGCTGCATCAGCGCCTGGGCAAGACGACCATCTACGTGACCCACGACCAGGTTGAAGCGATGACGCTGGCCTCCCGCATCGCGGTGATGGATAACGGGCACATCCGCCAGTTCGGACCGCCAGCCGAGATTTACGAGGATCCCAATGACCTCTTCGTTGCCGGCTTTATGGGATCGCCTTCGATGAACCTCGTTCGCGGGACCCTAAACGGGGGCGACGGTCGGCTGGAAGTGACTGTGACCGATGAAGAAGGCACCGTCGTTTTCCCGCTACCGCCGGCGCTTGCGGCAAAGGTGCAAGGGAAGAGCGGAGGGCCGGTCGACCTGGGACTGCGGCCGGAGATCATCACGCACCACGGGGCACACGCCGCTGGGGCAAATCTGTTCTCCTTCGAGCGCGCAGTTGACGTGATCGAGCCGACGGGTCCGGACACAATGCTGGTGTTCACGTTGGGCGGCGCGGAGGCGATCGGCCGCGTCCGGCCCGACGAGAGCGTCGAGGCCGGTCGGCCCTATCGCTTCGAGGTCAACATGGACAAAGCCAAGCTGTTCGACCCCCAGAGCGGCCTGCGCCTCTAGGCTCGACAGTTACGATCAGGCGCAAAACCGGGTTAGACAACGGTCAGAACGTCGACATTGGCGTGGTGCATAACCTTCTGCGACACGCTGCCAAGCAACAGCTCGGCGATCCCGCTCAATCCCCGGCGGCCTAGCACGATCATATCCGCGCCGACCGATCCGGCCGTCGTGACGATTTGGTTGGCCGCATCCCCGGATACGGAGATCTTCGCTATGTCGACCACTCCCGAAGAGTCAGCGGCATGAGCCGCATCGGCGAGGATACGATCGGACACGAGCTGCGCAAATGCCCAGGACTGAGCGTCGAAGGCTGAGATGGCCTCGGTGACGTTCTGTGCGCCATAGCTCTCCGGCAGAAGCGGGGTCACCTGAGCCCGGGGGCCGGTGGAGGCGCCTGCCAACTCGACCTCGGCAAACTGCCTGTAGGTGTCGCCAAGTGGCTGGACATCCACCACATTGACGATCGTGAGTTTTGCTCCGAGCTGTCGTGCCAGCTCAGCTGCCTTTGCCACGGCTCTGCGCGATGAGGCGGAGCCATCCGTGGCCACTAATATGTTCTTCATTGCGGTCTCCATGTCATAGCCGCATCGAGACAAGCAGATGTGCGGCCTGAGCTGCTTGACCCACGTCAATTCGAAAATTGCGACGGGCGAGCTGGTCGTTAGGAGCAGAGGCCGTCTTCGGACTTCGCAGACCGATGCATCGCAACTTGAGGCATGTCAAAACGCGCGCCCTAGATCTGCTCATTATCGAGAGCAAAAGATGGCTGGAGGAGGTCATGCAGGCGCAATTCACCTCGCGGGTGTTCGGAATCGTCCCCTCGCTCCTATCGGGTGTCATGCTCGTGGCCGGGTCTCTCTGCATGCCCTGGGCGCTACAGGCGACCCGGCCCGGGGACTCAAATGCGGTAGGCGGGACCTTCATGCTCGCATTTCCGAGTACGGCCGATGGTTGAAACGGCACCAGTTCCCTCGCGAAAGCTCATCGTGAAGCGTCCCGAGGATGCCGCGACCGCGATCCTTTCCGACTATGACCAGGTTCGGGCCAGCTTCTCCTGGCAAGCAGCCCGGGCCGAGCTCGACGGGTTGCCCGGCGGCGCGCTCAACATCGCCCATGAGGCACTCGACCGGCACGTCACGGTCGGCAAGGTCGCCATCCGTTGGATCGCCAAGGACGGGAACCGCCGCGACTTCACCTACGCCGACCTCAGCGCTGAAACGAACCGCTTCGCCAACATGCTGAGATCGCTCGGGGTTGCGCGGGGAGATCGTGTCTATTCGCTGCTCGGACGCGTGCCCGAACTTTATGTCGCCGCCCTCGGAACATTGAAGGCCGGAGCCGTATTCTGCCCGATGTTTTCGGCCTTCGGGCCGGAGCCGATCAAGGCCAGGATGGCGATCGGCGACGCCAAGGTGCTGGTAACATCCGAGGCGCTGTACCGGCGCAAGGTGGCCGACTGGCGAAGCGACTTGCCCCAGCTCGCGCATGTCCTCCTCATCGACGCAGATGTCCCGGCCGGAGGCGCGCTCAGACTCCCGGACCTGATGCGCGCTGCCTCGCCGGAATTCACGATCATCCGGACGAGGCCCGAGGACATGGCGCTGCTTCACTTCACTTCCGGCACGACCGGGCGGCCGAAGGGAGCGGTACACGTTCATGAGGCGGTGGTGGCGCATCACATCACCGGCCGCTATGCGCTGGATCTGCACGAGGACGATATTTACTGGTGCACCGCTGACCCCGGCTGGGTAACGGGCACGTCCTACGGGATCATTTCGCCCCTCACCAACGGGGTCACGATGATCGTTGACGAGGCCGAGTTCGACGCGGAACGCTGGTACGACATCCTCGAAAGCGAGAAGGTCAACGTCTGGTACACGGCGCCTACCGCCATCCGCATGCTGATGAAGGCCGGAACCGGCCCCGTTCTGAACCGAGATCTGTCCCGGTTGCGATTCATGGCCAGTGTCGGTGAGCCGCTGAACCCCGAGGCGGTGATGTGGGGTACCGAGGCCTTCGGCAAGCCGTTCCACGACAACTGGTGGCAGACCGAGACCGGCGGCATTATGATCGCGAATTACGCGTCTATGGACGTGAAACCCGGCTCGATGGGTAAACCGCTGCCGGGGATAACGGCGGCGATTGTGGAGAAAACCGAAACCGGGGTCGTCGAGGCGTCAAGGCCCATGACCATCGGTCAGCTGGCGCTGAGGCCCGGCTGGCCCTCGATGATGCGAGGCTACCTGCACGAGCAGGAGCGCTACGAGAAATGTTTCGTGGGCGGCTGGTACCTTTCGGGTGACCTGGCAATGCAAGACGAGGACGGGTATTTCTGGTTCGTCGGGCGCGACGATGACGTGATCAAGAGCGCCGGCCATCTCATTGGCCCCTTCGAGGTCGAGAGCGCCCTGATGGAGCACCCGGCTGTAGCCGAAGTCGGCGTGATCGGCATCCCCGACGAGACTGTCGGCGAAGTTGTCAAAGCCTTCGTGGCGCTGAGGCCCGGCTTCACAGCGAGCGACGAACTCAACATGGAGCTGCTTGGACATGCGCGCAAGCGCCTGGGACCTGCTGTGGCCCCCAAGCAAATCGCTTTCCGCCAGAACCTGCCCAAGACGCGCAGCGGCAAGATCATGCGGCGGCTGCTGAAGGCCCGCGAACTCGGCCTGCCCGAGGGTGATATCTCCACGCTGGAAAGTGACGAGAGATGAACGAGATCGAGCTGAAGCCCCATTTGACGCGTGAGTACATGCACAACCTGCTCCGGCAGATGATCCGGATCAGGCGCTTCGAGGACCGGTGTGCCGAGCTCTACACCAAGGAGAAGATCCGCGGCTTCCTGCACCTGTATGACGGCGAGGAGGCCATCGCGGTGGGCGCCATACCGCTGCTTGGGGCCGAAGACCGGCTGGTAGGCACGTATCGCGAGCACGGGCACGCGCTGGTCCGGGGGGTGCCCGTGGGCGAAGTCCTGGCCGAGATGTACGGCAAGGCGGAGGGGTGCTCGGGCGGGCGCGGCGGTTCGATGCACCTGTTCTCGGCCAAGACCAACTTCTACGGCGGCAACGCCATTGTCGGCGGCGGCCTGCCGTTGGCCGTAGGCCTAGCACTGGCCGACAAGATGCGTGGCGAGAAGCGCGTCACCGCCTGCTTCTTCGGCGAGGGTGCCGTAGCGGAAGGTGAATTCCACGAGAGCCTGAACCTCGCATCCCTGTGGGATTTGCCGGTGCTCTTCGTGTGCGAGAACAATAGGTACGCCATGGGCACCGCCCTCGAGCGGTCGGAAGCGGAAATCGACATCCACAAGAAGGCCGAGAGCTATGCCATCCGCGCCGAAGTCGTCGATGGCATGGATGTCGTTGCCGTCGAGGCCGCCGCCCGCCGTGCGCTCGAGCAGATGCGCGAAACGCACGAGCCCTACTTCCTCGAGTGCCGCACCTACCGCTTCCGCGCCCATTCCATGTTCGATGCCCAGCTCTACCGGAACAAGGAGGAGGTCGAAGAGTGGCGGAAGAAGGGGCCCATCGTCAGGTTCAAAGGCTGGCTTGAGGCCAATGGTCTTGTCCATCCCGACGACGTCGCGGCGATCGAGAGCGAGGTCGAGGCCGAGATTGATGCCGCAGTGGCTTTTGCCGAGGCCGGTAGTTGGGAGCCGATTGAAGAGTTGACCCAGCACGTCTATGCCGCGGCCCGACCTCCGCCGCCCCCGCCCGTGCCTTCCGCCGAGACGGTGGAGATCACCTACCGGGAGGCCGTGAAGCAGGCCGTTGTCGATGCGCTCGAGCGCGACCCACGAACCTTCCTTATGGGCGAGGATGTCGGCCAATACGGGGGAAGCTACGCCGTCAGCAAGGGGCTGCTCGAACGGTTCGGCCCCGAGCGCATCCGCGATACGCCGCTGTCGGAATCCGGTTTCACCGGCGCCGGCATCGGCGCTGCCGTCGCCGGCATGCGACCGATCGTCGAGTTGATGACCGTCAACTTCTCGATGCTGGCGCTCGACCAAATCGTCAACACAGCTGCGACCCTCAGGCACATGTCCAACGGCCAGTTCGGCGTCCCGCTGGTAATCCGGATGGCGACTGGCGCCGGCCGGCAGCTCGCAGCCCAGCATTCGCACAGCCTTGAAGGCTGGTATGCTCATATTCCCGGCATCCGCATTGTCGTGCCGGCGACGCTGGAAGATGCGCGCGGCATGTTGTGGACAGCGCTGGAAGACCCCGATCCGGTGCTGATCTTCGAAAACGCCATGCTCTACAACCGGACCGGGAGAATTGCGGCCAATGCCGGGCCGGTGGATATCGATCGGGCCGCCGTCCGGCGTCCGGGAAGCGACATCACGCTCGTCACCTATGGCGGCTCGCTGTTCAAGTCGCTCGATGCCGCTGCCGAGCTCGCCAAGTCCGGGATCGCGACGGAGGTGATCGACTTGCGCTCGCTTCGTCCGCTCGACATGCCAACCATCCGCAGTTCCGTGGCCAAGACTCATCGCCTGCTGATTGTCGACGAGGGGTGGCGATCGGGAAGCATCGCTGCCGAAATCGGCATGCGAATTGCCGAGGAGGGCTTTCTCGATCTCGACGCGTCCCCCGCGCGAATTTGCAGCGCCGAGGTACCGATACCTTATGCCAGGCATCTCGAGGACGCAGCACTTCCCCAGGCGGAGAGGATTGTCGCCGCGGTGCGCGCAATGCTGGGGAAGGGTCAGGGATGACTCAGTTCCTCATGCCTTCGCTGGGTGCCGACATGGACGCGGGCAAGTTGGTCGAGTGGCTGGTGCAGCCCGGCGCCCGGGTCAAGCGGGGCGACATCATCGCCGTCGTCGAAACCCAGAAGGGCGCCATCGAGATCGAGGTGTTTGACGCAGGGGTGTTCGAGCAGCAGCTCATCCAGCTCGGCGCGAAGGTCCCGGTTGGCGCCCCGATGGCCGTCATCCGCTACGACAACGAACCTGCTGAATCTGTGTCGGCCCGGCCTGCACCGATGGTCGAGGTGTCGCCTGCCGCGCCGCCGACTGGAGTGCCGCCCGCTGCGGTTCCCCCGGTACGGCCTCTCTCTGGGGCAAGGATCGAGGCAACACCGGCGGCGCGCCGGATGGCGGCGGAGGCGGGGATCGACCTGGCAACGGTCAGGCCCTCGGGGCCGCACGGCGAAATCGTGCTTGCCGACCTGCCGGCTGCACCCTCCGCTGCGGCGGCTCCGGCTCCGGCTCAGCCGCCGCCCACGGGTATGCGCGCCGCCATCGCTGCCGCAATGAGCCGCTCCAAGCGCGATATCCCCCATTACTATCTCGCCCACGCGATCGATGTTACTGCCGCTGAATCCTTCGTGACCCGCCACAACGAGGGCCGCGAGCCGGCCGCGCGACTGCTGCTCGGGGCACTTCTTGCCAAAGCTGTGGCACTCGCCGCGCATAAGTACTTGGAATTCAATGGGCATTTTGTGGACGGCGCGTACCGACCGAGCACGCCCGTTCACCTGGGCGTCGCCATCAACATCAGGGGAACGGGCCTCGTCGCCCCGGCGATACACGACGCCGATCAGCTTGGCCTCGCCACCTTGATGGCGGCAATGCGCGATCTGGTGGTACGGGTGCGGGCCGGCCGCTTCCGCGCGTCCGAGCTCTCCGACCCCACCATCACGATCTCAAGCCTGGGCGAGCGCGGCGTCGAAACGCTGTTCGGCGTGATCTATCCTCCCCAAGTCGCCATCGTCGGTTTCGGCACGCCGGTCACACGCCCTTGGGTGGTTGACGGCATGATCGGGCCCAGGCGCATCGTCTCGGTCACCCTCGCCGGAGATCACCGGGTCAGCGACGGCCATCGGGGCGCGCTGTTCCTGGGCGCCATCGAAGACCTGCTCGAGAAGCCGGAGGCACTATGACCGCGCTGGAAGCTGACAGAATCCTGGCCGAAGAACTGCGGCGCATCGCCCCCGACATGGATGCTGCGGGTATCGACCGCAGCGGCGACCTGCGCGAGGAGTTCGACATCGACTCGATGGATTTCCTCAACCTCGTGACTGCCCTCAACAAGCGTCTCGGCATTCCCATCCCCGACGCGGACTACCCGCGGCTTGGCACCTATGCCGGCTTCGTCGCCTATCTTGCCGAGAAGGCGGGATAGATCAGCCGCGCTTGATTTGTGTCAGGTCGGCCGCCGTCCGGATCGGTAGGATTTGTCCATCATTAGCAATTTCTGGAGGCGTGAGATGAACCGGACGACTTTTCCAAGAGGAACGCTGATCCTTGCCTGCGACGGCAGCAAAGCCCTGCTGTTCGAGAATGTCGGGGATGACCGCAACCTCAACCTCAAGCTCGTCGGCGAACGCGTCGAGCCCCATCCCCCGACGCGTGAAATGGGCGACGACCGTCCCACTCGCGTCGTCAATGCAATGGATGGCTCCCGCAGCGGCACCGACGAGACCGATTGGCACGCGGAGGCCGAAGCGGCATTCCTGCACGTCGCCGCCAAGGAGCTCGACAGGCTCGTGCGCGACCGGAAGGTGACACACGTGGTGATTGTGGCGCCTCCCAAGGCGCTTGGCATCCTGCGGAAAGCAATCGCTGCATCGACGCGTGCCGTGGTCTCAGCAGAGCTGGCCAAGGACCTGTTGAAGACGTCTACCCTCGAGATCGAGCGCTATCTGGCTTCCCTGGGGCGGCTGAAATAGCCGCATCGGTCGATGCCGTCGGCGCCAACAGCCCGATCACCTCGTCATCCGAAACCTGGCGGAAATCGGAGTAATAGTAGCCGATCGCGCCGAACAGGTCGTGCGCCTCGAGGCACTCCACCCGATCGGCCTCCCCGCGTAGCGCGTCGATCGTGTCCGTGGGGGCTACGGGCACCGCGAGGACGAGCAGGCGCGGCTCCCGCTTGCGCAGGGCACGCAGCGCCGCCCGCATCGTTGCGCCTGTCGCTATTCCGTCATCGATGACGATGACTACCCGGCCGCGCAGTTCGGGATGGGCTCGATTGCCCAGGTACTTGGCGCGGCGGCGGCCGATCTCGGCGATCTCGCCCGTCTTCACCCGCTCGAATTCCGCCTCGGACACGCCGGCCATGCGGATGACGTCCTCGTTGCGGACGACGACCGGGTCGATCCCGTCCACCACGGCGCCGGCGGCGAGCTCGGGCTGTCCGGGGACCCCGATCTTGCGCACAATCAGCAAATCCAGCGGCGCATCGAGCGCCCTGGCGACCACGGCGGCAACTGGCACGCCACCGCGCGGCAGCGCCAGGATGATCGGCTTGTTGGCGCGATACGGCTCAAGCGCTTCGGCTAGTCGTCGGCCGGCATCTTCTCGGTTGGAAAAGGACATGCCGTTCACTCCGGATGATGCTTGCCGACGGGCCGCACAGTGCTGGCCTGGGGGCCTTTGTCGCCCGTGGCCTGGACAAAGCGAACTTCGTCGCCGACGGCGAGGCCGTCGAAGCCGTTGTTGAGCACGGCGTTACGATGGAAGTAGATTTCCCGCCCGTCAGGGGTCTCGATGAAGCCACAGTCCTGCTCGGCGAGGAAGCGGGCTATATGGCCGTGCTCCCCGGGCTCGTGGCTCTTGATCTGGCCGCGACTCTCGCGTGCTGCGTCTTCAATCTGACGCTGGGCGGCGCTGAAGGCCTTTGAGACGGCGACCAGTGGATGCTCGTCCTCCGGCTCGTCCTCATGGCCGCGGTTGACGATGATGTCCTTGCCCTGCGGCATGACAATCCGCAACTCGATCCTATAGGCCTCGCCATGGCGATGCCTCGTCTCGGGAATCCGGACGACCACCCGGCAGCTGGTGATACGCGAACTGAACTTCTCGAGCCGCTTGGCCTGTTCATTGATGGCAGCCGTCAGAGAATCGGACGGTTCGCTGTTCTGGAAGACGACTTCGATGGGCACCTGCATGGCAACTCCCATGACGCGAGTTGACGAATGGCCGCTGCTCCTGCCGAAGTAGGAGCAGCGGCCGGGGCGGCTCAGGCCGCTTTAACGTTGATCTTCTTTTCCGGCTGCTGCGCGGCAGCGGACTTCGGCAGCGTCAGGGTAAGGACGCCCTTGGCGAAGCTGGCCTCGATCTTGTCGGGTTCGACGCCTTCCGGAATAGTGAAAGCGCGCTCGAACGAGCCGAACTGTCGTTCGTGGAGGTAGTAGTCCTTCGACTTCTCCTCCTTTTCCTCCTCCTTCTCGCCTTTAATGACGACGTTGCCGTTACGCAGCGTCACCGTGAGGTTCTTGGCGTCGATGCCCGGCAGCTCCGCGGTGATCTCGAAGGCGCTGTCCTTCTCGATGATGTCAACGGCCGGCGTGCTCCAGGCGAGCTCGCGACGGAACAGCGGCTCCAAATTGAGGGCGTGCGGCCGCAGAGGACGCAGCCATCCGCCGCGGTTGAAATCCTCGAACAGCCGGTCAACCTCATGGCGGAGGTCTTCCAGCGGATGCCACGCCGCGGGTGTCGCTGCGGACTTCTTGTCGTTCGACTTAACCGTGAGCTTGGTTGCAGATTCAGCCATGTCAAATCCTCCTGTGGAGTGGATAGGACAATGCTATCCGCACGATCAGGAGCTGGCCTTGATGTGAGTCAAATGGCGAGGGGCGAACGCCGGCCAAGGCTTGACCTTGATCAAGACCGACGCGGCTCGACCATGCTCGACTATGCGGGCGGCACGATCGCCGCTCTCGCTAGGAGATCAGAGATGAACGATAGCGCTCTTAGGCAAGACATCCTTGATGAGCTCGAGTTCGAGCCCAGCATCGATGCAAATGATATTGGCGTTGCAGTCGAGGACGGCGTGGTCACCCTGTCTGGCCATGTCCCCAATTTCAGTCAGCGCCAGGTTGTTGAACGTGTGGTGGCCCGCGTCAAAGGTGTTCGCGGCATCGCCCAGGAGATTGAAGTCCGATTTCTGGGCGGGCCGGGCACGTCGGACGACGAAATCGCCAAGCGGGTCCTGGACACGCTGAAGTGGAGCACTTTGGTTCCCGACGGCAAGGTTCAAGTTAAGGTCCAGGACGGTCATGTGACGCTGAGCGGCAAGCTGGAGTGGAACTACCAGAAGACCGGCGCCGCCGACGCCGTCCGCGACCTCAAGGGCGTTACGGGCATAACCAACCTCATCGAGCTGTCGCCGCGTCCATCATCGATCGATGTCAAGAAGCGCATCGAGGAAGCGCTCAGGCGCAGTGCCGAAGTTGAAGGAAAGCACATCCAGGTCGACGTGGCCGGCAACAAGGTTATCCTGAGGGGCAACGTCAAGGCGTGGAATGAACGGTCAGTGGTTGAGCAGGCAGCGTGGGCGACGCCTGGGGTCCACACTGTTGATGACCGCCTGACTATCGGATAATTGCCCAATGTGCTTCGTCGGGCTGCCGACGGAGCACATTATGGGTTTCCACCTAGTTGTCGCCACCAAGTCAGATTCGCGATCGACCCGTCACAAAGCGAAGGCTAGTTCGACATGAAGCGGTGCACGGTCCTGTCACTGAGCAGATCCCGGGTCATGCCGCCGAACAGCCATTCGCGCATCCGGCCGTGGCCGTAGCCACCGGTGACAATGACGTCCGCCTCCAGTTTCTTGGCCAATGCTTCCAGCGTCTCGGCCGCTCCCCCTGTTGATGCGGGGAGCATATCACCCCGCGGCTCGATGCCGTGCCGGCGCATCCACGCGAGAGCGTCCTCCAGACTTGCCTTTTCGTTCGCGAAGTCGCCTTCAAGGATCGTCACAACGGTGACGTGCTCGGCCCCCTGCAGGAACGGCAGGGCATCGACGACGGCCCGTCGTGCCTCCCGGCTATCCTTCCACCCGACGACGACCTTGTTGGCTTTGATCTGCGAAAGCCCCACCCCCGTGATGACGACGGGGCGGCCTGCTTTCACCAACAGTTCTCCGGTGTCGATTGAACGGTGCGGACTCTTGGTTGGCCCACCGAAGTTCGAACCGGTGATGATCAGATCGGCGCAGCGGGCGGTTCTTGCGACAGCGGCGTTGGGTTGCCCAACATAGCCTCGCCATGCAGCGTGAACGTCGGCCGGGACGGCGGCACGGAACTGACGCTCGATCTGACCGAGACGACCTTCGATGTCCTGCTGCTCTTGTTCATAGAGAACGCCAACCGCCGGTGCACCTTCGTATCCCATGCTGACTAGGCTCGGTTCAGCAGCCGAGGTACCGATCAGGCCAGCGTTGAACCGCTTGGCAAGGTCTACGGCACACTCGACCAGCGCTGGCGAGAACAGGTCGATGTCGAGGTTCACAAGGATTTCACGAATCTGCATCGGAGACTCCCCTAGTTGGCGGCCGGTTCGGGCCACAGTGCGCGCAGCGGCTTCTGGAGGGCGTTGCGCATCTGCTCGAGCTGCCCGGGCGCAACGTGCCTGTTGAGCACGGAGAAGACCGCCCCGATCTCGCGGTCCGGATTTCGCAGCGGATCCTGGGCGAAGTTCGCTTGCACCGAGGCAACGAAATCGTCTTTGCCATGCGGATGCCGAGGGGTACTGGAGGGGTTCCACCCCTCGTAGTAAATGCCGCGGATCAGCACCGGCAATTGCGCACCGAGGTCTGCTGCCTGATCGGCATTGACCCAGTCGCGCAGTGTATGAAGCGTGGCACGTAGCAGCCGATACGCGTGCTGCCGGTCGTCGCAGCGGGCCGCCTGGTCCACTTCATCTATCCAGACGCTGGCCTGATGCGCCGCGCCATCAAGTACGGAAATGCCAACGGACATATCGGTCCTCCCTGTTTCGATCTGCGGCAGCATAGTTCGCTGGAAGTGGGCCCAATTTGATGCGCATCAAGCCGATGGCCGACTTGATCCGCGTCAAGGCCGCCCTGTGTTGATCTGGCAACATCCGCTCAGAAGCAAAACCCGGAGATTCACCATGCGCTTGTTCGCCCTGAATGGATCGGATCGCTTGGGCGCCGCAGTGGCGTCCGAAATGAGTATTGAGCTTGACGCTCTCGAGGAGCGGGAGTTTTCCGACGGGGAGCACAAGTCCCGGCCCTTGGTCAGCGTTCGCGGCGAGGACGTCTTCGTGCTTCACACGCTCCACGGCGGCGGTCAGTCCGCCGCCGAGCGGCTGATGCGGTTGCTGTTCTTCATCGCCACCTGCCGGGAAAACGGCGCAGCACGCGTCACGGCGGTGGTCCCGTACCTGGCCTTCATGAGGAAGGACCAACAGACCAAGCCCCGCGATCCGGTGACGTCACGCTATGTCGCGCAACTGTTCGAGGCAGCGGGTACCGACATGGTCGTGACGATCGACGTCCACAATGTGTCGGCATTTCAGAACGCCTTCCGCCACAGCACGCTGCTCAGTATGCAACACGCCTTCGTGCCCAGGATCAAAGACCTCGCGGGCGAAGGCCGTCTGGTCCTGCTGTCGCCCGATAGTGGCGGCATCCGGCGGGTTCATCAGTTGCAGGAGGCCTATCGTGCCGAAACGGGCGCTGCGGTCGAATTGGCGATGATGGAGAAGCACCGCAGCGACGACGTCGTGACCGGAGAACTGTTCGCCGGCGACGTCGAAGGTGCCAGCGTCGTCATTCTTGACGATATGATCGCCAGCGGCGGAACGATGGTCCGAGCCGGGCGGGCCTGCCGGCAGCGCGGCGCCAGGCATGTTCATGCAGTGGCGACCCATCCGCTGCTCACGACGGCATCCGAGGCCCTGTTCGCGCCGGAAATCGACACGGTCACCGTGTCCAACAGCGTGCCGCTGTCCTTCGAGCTGGGCGCCTTCGGCAAGCTGGCGGTTGTCAGTTGCGCCCCGTTATTGGCAGAGGCCATCCAGCGCCTGCATGCAGGTGGATCGATCCACCGCCTGCTCAACCCCCTGCCTTGACGCACTCCCGTTCAGCCAGATCGAGGTAGCGCTCTGCCTCGCCAGGCCAACGGTCTGGCTGCATCGGCACAGGATCGAGCAGATGGGCGATGCAGATGCGGGCCCGGAGCATGGCGCGAAACGCACCGTAGGTGGCGAGGAGGCGGGGTTCGGGCCGTCTGCCCAGGTAGCCATCGACGATGTCAAGAAGCAGCGGCCGTATCCAGCTCGCCCCTAGAAGTTCGCACTCGAGGCCGAGATAGTTGACCTCGTCATAGGGGTCGAGCAGCCGCATATTCCGGTCGAACTCAAGGCAGTCGATTATCTGCGGCTCTTCTCCAAGGCTGACGTGTTCTGGTCTCAAGTCGCCGTGCCCTTCGACGATCCAGCCTTTAGCCGCCCTCTCGGCAATCGTGGGGGTGGATTGCTCGAGCAGCGCCTCAACTCGAACAAGCAATCCCTCAGCGCGAGGTTGGGGCACTGGGCAGCCGCTTCGCAGCAGCAGCTTGCGGTTGACCGCGGTCTCGGTCAGCAGATGCTTGAGATAGGCGCCTCCATCGCGACGCTGCGGCTGGGCTTGGGAATAGAAGGCACCGAGCTTGTCGCCGATAGCGACGATTGCATCATTCGACACGTCGGCGGCCTGAAGCCGGCGGTCCAGCATGTCGCCCTCTGGTAGTCGCTCCATTTCGACCAGCCATTCGACAGGTTCACCGTCTTCCCCAAGGGTCAGCTCGCCGGCGTTGGTGAGGCGCAGTGCGATCACCCTCCGATAGACGCGCGGCGCGAGTCTGCGGTTGAGGGTCAGTTCGGCCGCGCTATAGCGCTGTCGCCGTTCGAGGGTGCTGAAATCCAGAAACGGATACCGGACCGGCTTCTTGAACTTGTAGGCCAGGTCGCCGGCAAGAAAGACCCATGACATATGGGTTTCGATAACCCTGACCGAAGGCCGGCCAGGATAAGTGCCGGGCAAGCTGAGGAAGCGTACCTTTTCGCCGCTCTCCACCCTCTCGCCATGGCCCTCAGTAGCGGTTTCGGTCATAGGTCGACTATTGGCGCGGCGTGATGGAGCCCGCTCGGTGCGGGCGCTCATCAAGAGACCGTGAGGCGGTCTTCGACTGATTGAACGCCTGGTGTGGCCCAAGCGGCCTCCTCCACTGCCGAGCGTTCACCATAGGCACGAACTGTTCCCTTTAGGGTCACCTTGTTACCCGCGACCACCACCTGGATCTTGTCGGCCTCGACTTCGGCATAACGCCTTAAAGCTTCTTCTATGCGCTTCTTCACGTCCAAAGATGCGGGCTTGGGTGCCAGCGTGATGAAGTTGTTAACGCCACGCACGCCCTCGATGTGGCGAATGGCATCCCCGGCCCCTTCCTTTTGATAGTTCCATTCCAGGTTGCCGGTCAGCGTGACCCACCCGTCTTGCACCTTCACGTGTAGTCGGTCGTCAGGGACTAACGCGCTCCACTTAAGGGTATTTACTACACGCCTGGCGATCTCATCATCCGAGGTGCCCGGCGTACCTGGGTAGCGCACCTGTATCTCTTGAGCTATCGCGCGTACGCCTTTGATACGCGAGACGGCCCGCTCGACCGCTTGCCGCTGGCTGTAGTTTGGGACGTGGCCGGTCAGGGTCACGATGCCGTCTTCCACGGCAACCCCAATATCGTTCGCGTCGATGTACGGCTCGAACTCGAGTTCATCGATGATGTCCCGGCGTATAGCGCTGTCCTTCATCTCTTCCTCCCTTGCGGTGCACATTAAGAGGATAGTCCCGCGCTTCGGGTGACGGTCTTGATCTGGCTCAAATCATTTGGTCTTGGCCACCAGGACCTGCTCGAATTTGCGCCGAGGCGACGACAGCGCTTGAGCTACATCAATCGCAACCCGGACCTGACAGCTAGATTATCGGCCGAAAAAGGAGCCGGGACATGGACATTCAGAGCATTCTGGTCAGCCTCGAGCCGAGGATCGCACCGACCACCCTCAGCGCCGCTGTAGATATCGCCCATCGGTTTAGGGCGACGCTCACAGGGTTTGCCGCGGCAGAACCCTCAGTCGTCCTCCTGGAAGGGCCGGCCGGTATCGATCAATACAACGCCGCGCGTGCAGAAATCGAGGAAGCGCTGACTTTGGCCAAGGCCGATTTCGAAGCGAGGGTGCCGCACGACTTGGTGCGCTCCTTTGTCAGCTCTATCGAGAATCCCACACTGGGTTTGCGGCGAGAGTCGCTTGCGAGTGATCTGCTGATCGTTCAGGCCCATTCTGGCCCCCAGGACTCCAGCCGTCATCCGGACATCGGTGACCTGGTTCTCACAACTGGACGGCCCGTCCTTGTGCTCGCACCGACTGGATCAACGGTCACAGGAAGCAACGTCGTCATTGCCTGGAAAGACAGCCGCGAGGCCAGGCGAGCGGTGGTGGACGCCCTGCCGTTCCTCCGCGGGGCCGACCAGGTGCTGGTCGCAACCGTGGATGAAGGCGATTACACAAGCGAACGCAGTCGTTTGGACGGCATCGTTTCGTGGCTTCATCTGCACGGGGTACCGGCCCGAGGCGAAGTCCTGCCAATGGGCGACAGCCTTTCGAACACGATTCACAACGCTGCCGCCGCGATAGGTGCCGACTTGATCGTCGCAGGGGGATACGGGCACAGCCGGTTCAGAGAGTGGCTACTGGGCGGAATGACCCAGGAACTGCTCGATCAGCCATCGGTCAGCCTGTTGCTGTCCAACTAGCCCAAGTCTCAAATACGCAAGGGCGAGGGTTCGCGACGGCCATGGCTCTTAGCCGAGCTAGCCCGGATGCGCGCGGAGCCTAACCTTGCCCGGGAACGTCCGGACCCGTTCCGTGGCTTCGAGGTCCACTTCCTTCGCTCCAACCGTAGTTCATCCTGGCCCGCCAGACGTTCGCGAGTTTCTGATCGTCGCAGTCGAGCCACTCAGTTCAACCACAGTGCGGCTGGTTCGTATCCGGCGGAACCTACCGGCCGGAAGGGGCAGCGGTGCTGTATCAAGAGGTGGGTTTCTTGGCCCAAGCAGGTCTGCTAGGTTGAACCCTCGACGGGGCCCGAGGAGCAAACCTTGGAGGTTTGGTAAAATGCCAGACCGGTTAGATGAGTTCGTCCACCAAGAGAATATCCGCGAGTTCAAGAGGAAACTCGCAGTCGAGACGGATCCGGAGAGGCGCAAGTTTCTCGAAGACCTTCTCGCCGCAGAGCTGGCGCGAAAGCTCCCGTTACTGAGCCCACCTAGAGGCAGCAGCGGCACTCCACCCGGCGCCGAAGCCGCCTGACTGCCAAGGACGAACCTGAGCAAGCGTGAGACTGGCCGCATCGCCACGGCGAGTGGGCAGGTTTAGTCCGGTGTGATGACGTCGAGTTCCAGAAGCAGCGCCGCCCCATTGGTCAGGTCCTGGTCGCTGCGGCGACCACGACCCGCTCTTTGATCTCGGTCAAGAACGGCAGCGGTTCGGGCGTTACGATGTGGCATTCACACTTTAAGGTGACGCCATGAAACGTATTCTGACTTTCGGTACCGCCGTCCTGCTGACGTCCACGATGCTTGCGGGCGTGGCTCTTGCACAGCCCCGAGGCTTCGGAGCGGGGTTCGGCTACGGTATGGGCCCAGGCTACGGCGTCGGCATGATGGGACAGCCGGGCCGGGGACGCTCCATGATGATGGATGCCAATGACGACGGCATGGTCAGCGCGGAGGAG
>JBKJMF010000093.1:0-2778 GCA_046596525.1 Devosia sp.
CCGCGCCTTCCAGTATGGCGCCCCGCCGCATGGTGGCGCCGCGTTCGGCATCGACCGCATCGTCATGCTGATCTGCGGCGCGCAGAACCTGCGCGAGATCACGCTGTTCCCGATGAATCAGCAGGCCGAAGACCTGCTGATGGGCGCCCCGAGCCCTGCGGAGCCCAAGCAGCTGCGCGAACTGCATGTGCGGGTGATCGCGGACGCGAAATAAGCCGCGACGAGCCAGACAATCCAAGGGCGCCTTCGGGCGCCCTTTTTTGTTGGCCGTCCCATTCCGGCACGCCGGAACGATCAGCGTTAACACTCTCTTAAAGTCCGCCCTGCTAGGCATTTTGTGCCTATCTCCGTCGGGGGCGGATTCGCTCGGTGAAATCCAAGTATTCCCATGCACTGATGCTGCTCGCGGCCATTGCCGCGTTCCTGCCGGTCATGGCCGTGGATTTCGTGCTCGATTCCTACGTGCGGGTGCGCGAGCGGGCGCTGTTGCAGCAATCGACCGATGCCGTGGCAGGCAGGGTGCAGGCGACCGCCTATGATACCATTGCCTCGCTGCGTCGCATCCTCGCGGAGAGCCCGTCGCTCTGCACGCCGAGCTTCATCGCCAATGTGCACCGGCAGATGGAACAGAGCCTCTATCTGAAGCAGGTGCTGGTCGAGAACGCTGATGGCGTCCAGTACTGCGACGCGATGGGCAAGGATTTGAAATATTCGGCGCTGTCGCGGCCGTTGTCGGTGCCCAACCATACCGAGACCATCGAGGTGGCGAAGTATGCCGACCTCAGGATGCCGGTGCTGAAGGTGACGCAGGCCTTCGGCACGGCGCGCCGGGTGTCGGCATTCGCTCCGATCCTCACGGCCGAGCCGGACAGCCTGCTGAACGGACTGAAGCCGACATCGATGGTGCGGGTGTCGCTGACCGATGGGGCGGAGATCGTCACCGTGGGCGATCCCAAGGCTTATGACGAGCGCGGAACAACCGAGTTCGTCACCGCGGAGAGTTTTGCCGGGGAGTTGCCGATCCGGGTCACAGCGGCGGTGCCGTTCGCCATGGTGCGGGCGGATTACGGCGACCTCGATGCCAGCTTCACTGTGGTTGGGGCGCTGATGTGCGGGGCGTTCCTGATCCTCGCGCTGCAATATGTGCGGCGCTCGGACCTGCCGGCATTCGACCTCGAAAGGGCGATCGCGGCGGGGGAGCTGAAGCCCTACTACCAGCCGGTGATCAACCTCCGGACCGGCGCCCTGGCCGGCTGCGAGGTGCTGTGCCGGTGGGAGAAGAAGAGCGGCGAAGTGGTGCCGCCGGGGGCATTCATCGAATATGCCGAGGTGACCGGGCTGGCGCTGCCGATGACGGTGAGCCTGATGCAGCAGGTGAAAGCCGATCTCGGCGAGCTTTGCCGCGACATGCCGGACATCAAGATCTCGATCAACCTGTTCGAGGGGCATTTCCGCGACGGCAACGTCGTCGACGACGTGCACACGATCTTCTCCAATTCCTCGATCAGCTTCCGGCAGCTGGTGTTCGAAATCACCGAACGGAAGCCGCTCGAGAAGATGGCGCAGGCGCAGAGCGTCATCGCCGGGCTGCACGCGCTGGGTTGCCGGCTGGCCATGGACGACGCCGGCACCGGGCACTCGAACCTTGCGTACCTCCAGACGCTGGGCGTCGACGTGGTCAAGATCGACCGGGTGTTCGTCGATATGATCAAGCCAGATGGCTCGGCCGTGCCGGTGCTCGATGGGCTGATCGCCATGGCGCGCGATCTCGGCACCGAGATCGTAGCCGAGGGCGTCGAGACCGAGGCGCAGGCGCTGTATCTGCGGGGCCGCGGCGTGGTGCAGGCGCAGGGCTACCTGTTCGCGCCGGCGCTGAAGGTCGGGGCGTTCAGGGATTTGGCGCGGGCGCTGAACGCGCCGGTGGTGTTGCCGGGGTTGGTGCAGGTCAGCGCCGCCTGACGGGAAAAACGCCGCCGGCAGTTTCCTCCGCGCGCCGCCTTTTCATCGCCCTCGATTAGTGGCACTCCACTCTCAGTTTCCGGGAGGGCCTCGATGTCTGCCGACGTGACCGATCAGAAGAAGGCGCTGCGCGAGGCGGCGCTGCATTTCCACCAGTTCCCCAAGCCCGGAAAGCTGGAGATTCAGGCGACCAAGCCTTTGGGTAACCAGCGCGACCTGTCTTTGGCCTACTCGCCGGGCGTGGCCGCGCCATGCGAGGAGATCGCCGAAGATCCCGATGCGGTGTTCAAGTACACTTCGCGCGGTAATCTGGTGGCGGTGATCTCGAACGGCACCGCCGTGCTCGGGCTGGGCAATATTGGGGCGCTGGCGTCGAAGCCCGTGATGGAGGGCAAGGCAGTACTCTTCAAGAAGTTCGCCGGCATCGACGTGTTCGACATCGAGATCGACGAGACCGACCCGCTGAAATTCATCGAAGTGGTGCGGCCGCTGGAGCCGACTTTCGGCGGCATCAA
This sequence comes from Devosia sp., assembly GCA_046596525.1. Classification (GTDB taxonomy): domain Bacteria; phylum Pseudomonadota; class Alphaproteobacteria; order Rhizobiales; family Devosiaceae; genus Devosia_A. The sequence continues at coordinate 2,475 of JBKJMF010000093.1, forward strand.
CCTCGAGGCCATCAAGGCGCCGGAGTGCTTTGCCATCGAGGAAGCGCTGCGCGAGCGCATGAAGATTCCGGTGTTCCATGACGACCAGCACGGCACGGCGATCATCGTCGGCGCCGCGGTGCTGAACGGGCTGGAGCTGACCGGCAAGAAGATCGAGGACGTGAAGATCTGCACGTCCGGAGCAGGAGCGGCGGCGATCGCCTGCCTCAATATCCTGATCGCGCTGGGCGCCAGGCTCGAAAACATCTGGGTGGCCGACAAGGACGGCCTGCTGACCGACAAGCGCGACGACGTCAACGACAAG
>JBKJMF010000100.1:0-5452 GCA_046596525.1 Devosia sp.
GCCTGCACCACCGCGTTGCCCTCGGCATTCCCCTCGGCGATCATCTGGTCGTACTTCTCGACCGTGTCGCCGCGCGTCTTCATGATCTCCATCTTGGCGACCGTGTCGGCCAGCAGCGCCTTGATCTCAGTGTCGAGCGCCGCGTCCTTGGCCGCGATCAGTTCCGAGATCGCCGGGCCCTCGATGACCGAACCATCAACCCGCGTGTACTTGCCGAGATAGACGTTCTGGATGCCGATCGCATCGTTGAGGTGCGAGATGTAGGTGTTGTCGGAGAAGCAGTCATGCTCCTCTTCCGGATCGTGCAGCAACAGGCCGAGCTTCATGCGCTCGCCCGCCAGTTCGCCGAACGACAGCGAACCCATGCCAGTGAGAATGGTCGCAAGGCCCTGAGCCGGCAGCGCTGCGCGAGCCGCACCGCCCTCCTGCCAGTTGGCGACCATCTCCTCGAGATCGGTGACCAGCAGGTCGGTCGCCGCATCGAGATACTGGCCGCGCCGCTTGGCATTGGCATCGGTAGAGTAATCGGTCGCCGGACGGTCGCCCGCACCGGCCTCGGTGCCGTGCAGGTCCTGGCCCCACAGCAGGAACTCGATCGCGTGGTAGCCCGTCGCGACATTGCTCTCGATGCCACCGGCTTCCTGCAGCGTGTCCTGCAAGAACGCCGGGGTGATCTCGGCCGCATCGACCTTCGTGCCGTCGATGGTGATCTTGGCATTGGCAATGATGTTGGCGGTGTAGAGCCCGTTCTCGTCGCTCTCGGTGCCGTACGAGGCGTCGACATAGTCGATCAGGCCCTCGTCCAGCGGCCAGGCATTCACCTTGCCCTCCCACTCGTCGACAACAGGGTTGCCGAAGCGGAACGCCTCGGTCTGCTGGTAGGACGGACGCGAGGCCTTCCAGGCCTCACGCGCCGCGGCCAGCGTCTCGTCGCTCGGGTTGGCGATCAGCGCATCCGTCGCGGCATCCAGGGCTTTGGCCGCGCTAAGCGCGTCCTCGTAGGTCGCGAGCCCGATATCGGCGTAGTTCTTGAGGATGGCATCGGCGGTGGGCTCGGCTGCGCCGACGAGGCTGGTGCCCATCGCCGCCATGCCGATCGAAAGCGCAAGCGTGCTGATCTTCATCGCGAAATCTCCTGGAGCAGACCCACCGGGCCCGTTGTTCCTGGGCGACCTAGCAAAGTGGATTATCCGGTTCAAGAAATATCGACCAAGCTTGGAACGGCTCTAATCTGCGTTCTGCGCGCATCTCGACTCGCCCACCCAAAACGGGCACTGTCACAATTGTCACAATTGCCTTCGGAGGGGGTCCGGACGCTGTATCGCCTGCGCCGCCTGACTTTGTCGGGGCTGACGATCGCCTCGACTTCCACCGCGCACCACCTCGGTGTCACGTGGCTGTCACACGGCCAAAATAGGTGAAACTCGGCTTTTGGGGCTCCTCTCGAGTCAGGACAAGAAGCCAAATATTCCAGGGAGACGCAGAATGATCTTCAAGAACGCGCTCGTCGCTTCGGTCTCGGTCGCGGCACTCGCCGCTTCGACCTTTTCCGTCTCGGCGCAGACCGACCTCACCGCCCTCTACGAAGCGGCCAAGGCCGAAGGCCAGCTGACCACCATCGCCCTGCCCCACGACTGGTGCGGCTATGGCGCCGTCATCGAGGCCTTCAAGGTCAAGTACCCGGGCATCACCGTCAACGAACTGAACCCCGATGCGGGTTCAGCCGACGAAATCGAGGCCATCAAGGCCAACAAGGGCAACACCGGCCCGCAGGCTCCCGACGTGATCGACGTCGGCCTCAGCTTCGGCCCGTCCTCGAAGGCCGAGGGCCTGATCCAAGCGTACAAGGTTTCGACCTGGGACTCGATCCCGGACTCGGCCAAGGATGCAGACGGTTTCTGGTACGGCGACTATTACGGCGTGCTGTCGTTCCTCGTAAACACCGACCTCGTCCCCAACCCGCCGACCAGCTTTGCCGACCTCAAGAAGCCGGAATATGCGAATGCCTTCGCGCTTGCCGGTGATCCCCGTGCCGCCAACCAGGCGATCTCCGGCGTGCATGCCGCGGGCCTCGCAACCGGTGCCGCCGCCGGTGCCGATGCTGGCAACGCTGGCCTCGCATTCTTTGCCGAACTGAACAAGGCCGGCAACTTCGTGCCGGTGATCGGCAAGGCCGCCTCGGTGGCGCAGGGCACCACCCCGATCGTCGCCGCCTGGGACTACAACGCGCTTGCCTGGAAGGATGGCTTTGCCGGCAACCCCGCCGCGCAGGTGATCGTGCCCAGCGACGCAGTGGTCGCTGGTGTCTATGTCCAGGCCATCTCGGCTTACGCTCCGCATCCGAATGCGGCCAAGCTGTGGATGGAGTACCTTTATTCGGACGAGGGTCAGCTCGGTTGGCTCGCCGGCTATTGCCACCCGATCCGCTTCAACGACTTGGCGGCCCGGGGCGTGATTCCGGCCGATCTGCTCGCCAAGCTCCCGCCTGCTGATGCCTATGCCAAGGCCGTGTTCCCGACGCTCGATGAGCAGGGCGCCGCCAAGGAAGTGATCACCGGCCAGTGGGACAGCGTCGTCGGCGCGAACGTCGCAGAGTAATATGACCAACGTCAGCTCTGCAGCTGACCCCGCGGCCGGCCCGGTTTCGACCGGGCCGGCTGTGCGCGTCGGCGGAAACCCGTTCCGGTTCGTCACCAGTCTCCGTCTGGGCGACATCATCGCCATCGCGCCGTTCATTCTGTTTGCCCTGCTGTTCCTGTTGATCCCGACGCTCGGCCTCGTGGTCGGCGCCTTCCAGGACCCCCAGGGGAATTTCACCCTGCAGAACATCATCGATCTCGGCACACCGCAGATCGCCGCCTCGTTCTGGATCTCGATCCGTGTCTCGGCTGCCTCGGCCCTCCTCGGCGCCGCCATCGGCCTCGTCATCGCGCTCGCCATCATTCGCGGCCGCCTGCCGGAGGGCATCCGGGCGACCGTCATGACCTTCTCAGGCGTCGCCTCCAATTTCGCCGGCATCCCGCTCGCCTTCGCTTTCCTCTCGACCCTCGGCCGGCTCGGCCTCGTCACCGTGCTGCTGAAGTTCGTCGGCTTCGATCTCTACAAGTCGGGCTTCAGCATCTTGAGCTTCTGGGGCCTCACCATCACCTATCTCTACTTCCAGATCCCGCTGATGGTCCTGATCATCGCGCCGGCGATCGACGGGCTGAAGAAGGAGTGGGGCGAGGCTGCCGCGACCCTCGGCGCCACCAACGGCCAGTTCTGGCGCTATATCGGGCTGCCGGTGCTGTGGCCGAACCTCCTCGGCACCCTGTCACTACTATTCGCCAACGCCTTCGGCGCCATCGCTACCGCCTACGCGCTCACCGGTTCGTCGCTCAACATCGTCCCGATCCTGCTCTATGCGCAGATCCGCGGCGATGTGCTGCACAACCCCGGCCTCGGCGCCGCGCTGGCGCTCGGCATGATCGTCATCACCGCCTTCGCCAACGTCATCTACCTCGTCATCCGCACCCGCGCGGAGAGGTGGCTCAAATGAAATCGAGCAAACTCTGGAGCTGGGTGATTTTCGGGCTCGGCGCGGCCTATTTCATCGTGCCGCTGCTCGCCACCTTCGAGTTCTCGCTGCGTATCCGCCGCGAGGGCTACACCTTCGATGCCTACACCTCGGTGTTCTCCGATGGCCGCTTCCAGGCCTCGTTCAGCTACTCGCTGATCGTCGGCGTCTGCGCCATCATCGTCGGCCTCCTGATCGTCGTCCCCGCCGCCTACTACGTCCGGCTGCGTGCGCCGCATTTGCGGCCGATCATCGAGTTCATAACTCTGCTGCCGCTGATCATCCCGGCCATCATCTTGGTGTTCGGCTACATCCGCATGTACAACACCTCGTCGGTGCTGCCGCTGCTCGGCACCAATGTGGGTACGGACATCCTGCTGACGCTGGCCTACGTGGCGCTGGCGCTTCCCTACATGTACCGGGCGGTCGACACTGGCCTCCGCACCATCGACGTGCAGACGCTGACCGAAGCCGCCAACATCCTCGGCGCCAACCAGGCGACGATCATCGCCAAGGTGATCTTCCCGAACATCATCGTCGCGGTGCTCTCGGGCGCATTCCTGACCCTCGCCATCGTCATCGGCGAGTTCACCATCGCCAGCCTGCTCAACCGGCAGGTGTTCGGCGTCTACATGCAGAATGTCGGCGCCAATCGGGCCTTCGAGCCCGCCGCACTGGCGATCATCTCCTTCGTCATCACCTGGGGCGCCATGGGCATGATCCAGCTGCTCTCCCGCTTCGCCCCCAAAACCGCCCGTAGGGACTGAGACCATGGCCGAGGAATTCCTGCGCATCGAAAAGCTGGTCAAGACCTTCGGTGGCAACGCCGTGGTCAAGGGCGTCGACCTCAGCTTCGACAAGGGCGAGTTCGTCACCCTGCTCGGCCCCTCCGGCTGCGGCAAGACCACCATCCTCAGGATGATCGCCGGCTTCGAGCGCCCGGATTCCGGCCGCATCCTCGTCGAAGGCAAGGACATCTCCGGCCTCGCCCCGAACCTGCGCAAGATCGGCATGGTGTTCCAGGCTTACGCGCTGTTCCCCAACATGAACGTCGCCGACAATATCGGCTTCGGCCTGAAGATCGCCGCGATGCCCAAGCCGCAGCGCGAAGCTCGCGTCGAGGAAATGCTGAAACTGATCGGGCTGAGCGGTTACGGCAAGCGCTACCCGTTCGAACTCTCCGGCGGCCAGCAGCAGCGCGTCGCGCTCGCCCGCGCCCTGGCGCCTAGCCCGAGGATGCTGTTGCTCGACGAGCCGCTCTCGGCGCTCGACGCCAAGATCCGCGTCTCGCTGCGCGAACAGATCCGCCAGATCCAGCGCGAACTCGGCATCACCACGGTGTTCGTGACGCACGACCAGGAAGAGGCCCTGTCGATCTCCGACCGCATCGTCGTGCTCAACGCCGGCAATGTCGAGCAGTTCGGCAAGCCGTTCGACATCTACAACCGGCCACAGACCCGCTTCGTCGCCACCTTCGTCGGCACTCTCAACACGCTGAACGCCACCGTCGCCGACGCGGGCGCCAAGACCGTCACCCTCGGCGGCAACACCGTCACCATCCCGGCCCTCCCCGCCACGGCCCGGAACGGCGAAGCCATCGCACTCACCATGCGTCCCGAGGCGGTGTCGCTCGCCAATGGCACGTCGCGCGACATCATGCTCGACGGCAAGGTGTCGGAAGTCAGCTTCCTCGGCTCAGTGATCCGGCTGAAGGTCGATCTCGGCGACAACTCAGTCAGCCTCGACACCTTCAACGACCAGCGCACCCCGCCCCCGGCACACGGCGCCCCGGTCCGCGTCGGCATCGCCTCGAGCGACGTGCTGGTGCTCGACAACTGATCGCGCTCGCGCCCCCTCTCCCCTGAGGGGAGAGGGTAGTGCAGCTAGGACCGAAGG
>JBKJMF010000174.1:0-5890 GCA_046596525.1 Devosia sp.
GCCGAACGCGATGACGGCGGTCTCGATCAAGTCCTGCCAGGTGACGCCGAGCATGTCGCCGAACAAGATATGGCTCAGGTGCTGGTCGGTCTCGATGCGCGAAAACAGCACCAGACCCACTGCGAACATGCCGGTAAAGACGATGCCCATTGCGGTATCTTCTTTGATCCGGCTGTTGTCTTTTAGATATCCCGTGCTCACCGCGGCGAAGAGCCCGGCGACGAACGCTCCGATGGCGATCGGCAGGCCGATCACATAGGCGACGACGATGCCGGGCAGCACGGCGTGCGAGATCGCGTCGCCCATCAGCGACCAGCCCTTCTGCACCAGGAAGCACGACAGCACGGCGGAGACGGCGCCGACGAGGATGGCGACGAGCAGCGCGCGCTGCATGAAGTCGTAGGTCAGCGGCTCGACGAAGAAGGCGTAGAGCGGGTCCATCAGTTCACTCCCGCTTCGCGCATAGCGCGCCGACGAGCGGCGAGCCGCCCGTGCTTGGGAGCAAAGAAGAAGGCGAGGAGGAACAGCAGTGTCTGCAGCGAGACGATCACCCCGCCGGTCGCCCCGTCGAGGAAGAAGCTGATATAGGCACCGGCCGCCGCGCTGGCCGATCCCAGCACGACAGCGATGATGATCAGGTTCCGGAACCGGTCGGTGAGGAGGTAGGCGGTCGCCCCCGGCGTCACCACCATGGCGATGACGAGGATGGCGCCGACGGTCTGCAGCGCCGCCACGGTACAGGCGGCGAGCAGGGCGAAGAACAACACCTGCAGCAGGCGCGGATTGAGCCCGATGGTGCGGGCGTGGTTCTCGTCGAAGAACACCAGCATCAGGTCCTTCCACTTGAAGACGAGGATCGCCAGCGACACCAGCGAGATGATCACCACCTGGATGACGTCGCCGTCGGAGATGCCGAGGATGTTGCCCATGACGATCGCCTGCACGTCGACGGCGGTGGGGTTGAGCGACACGATCAGCAGGCCAAGCGCGAAGAACGAGGTGAAGATGATGCCGATGACGGCGTCCTCCCTCAGCTTGGTCCGCGCCCGCACCAGCACCATCGACGCGGCAGCGAGGCCGCCCGCGACGAACGCCCCGGCGGCATAGGGGAGGCCGAAGAGGTATGCCGCAGCGACGCCGGGGACGACTGCATGACCGAGCGCGTCGCCGATCAGCGACCAGCCCTTGAGCATAAGGTAGGCCGAGAGGAAGGCGCAGACGGCGCCGACCAGCGCCGATACCCACATGGCCTTGACCATGTAGTCGTAGGAGAACGGGACGAGCAGTTCCTCGATCATTTCTCGTCCTGCTGCGTCTGCTTGCTGGGCGAAGCCGGCTTGCTGCTGCCGTTCTCGCCGTAGAACACCACCGGTCTTTCGTCGTCGGTGAGCACGGTGACGCGGCGCTTGTCGGTATCGTCGTGCAAGTCCTCGCCGGACAGCTGGAAGTGCCGCAACACGCCGCCGAACGCCTTCTCGAGATTGGCCTGCGTGAACACTTCGGCGGTGGGGCCGGAGGCGAGCACTGTGCGGTTGACCAGCACCACCTGGTCGCAGAAATCGGGAACACTGCCGAGATTGTGGGTCGAGACCAGCATCAGCTGACCCTGGTCGCGCAGCTCGCGCATCAGCGTGATGATCGCCGCCTCGGTCTGCACATCGACGCCGGTGAACGGCTCATCCAGCAGGATGATGCGGCCTTCCTGCGCCAGCGCACGAGCGAGGAACACGCGCTTCTTCTGCCCGCCGGAGAGCTCGCCGATCTGCCGCTTGCGGTAGTCGGTCATGCCGACGCGGGCCAGCGACTGGTCGACCAGTTCGCGATCACGCGCCGAGGGGATGCGGAAAAAGCCCATATGGCCTTGCCGCCCCATCATCACCACGTCTTCGACCAGCACGGGGAAGTTCCAGTCGACCTCTTCGGCCTGCGGCACGTAGGCGACGATGTTGCGCTTCAGCGCCTCGCGCACCGGCAGGCCCGCGATGCGGACCGTGCCGGCGATCGGCTGCACGAAGCCCATGATCGCCTTGAACAGCGTGGATTTGCCGCTGCCATTGACCCCGACGAGCCCGGCTATGGTGCCGGCGCCCAGCCCGAAGGTTGCGTCGCGCAGCGCCACGTTGCCGTTGGGGTAGGCCACGGTGACGCCCTCGACTTCGAGGCTCGGCTGCGGGGCAGGGTTCCAGGCCTCGTGCGGCACGTTGGCAGACAGGCTCACTTACCGAACCCCTTGGCGATGGTATCGACGGTGACTTCGAGCAGCTTGAGATAGGTGGGCGTCGGGCCGTCGGCTTCGCTGAGCGAGTCGACATAGAGGATGCCACCATAGGCTGCGCCGGTTTCCTTGGCGACTTGCTTGGCCGGCTTGTCCGACACCGTGCTTTCCGAGAATACCACCGGGATCTTGTTGGCACGCACCGCGTCGATCACCTTGCGCACCTGCTGCGGCGTACCCTGCTGGTCGGCGTTGATCGGCCAGAGGTAGAGTTCTTTCATGTTGTAATCGCGGGTGAGGTAGCTGAACGCCCCCTCGCTGGTGACCAGCCAGCGCTGCTCCACCGGGATCTGTTCGAGCCGGGCGCGCAGCGGCGCGTCGAGCGCCTTGATCTGCTCCGAGTAGGCGGCGGCGTTCGCGTCATAGGTCGCGGCGTTCGCGGGGTCGTATTGCACCAGCGCCTTGCGGATGTTCTCGACATAGATCAGCGCGTTGTTCGGCGACATCCAGGCATGCGGGTTCGGCTTGCCGGTGTAGGGCCCCTCGCCGATGCTCATTGGCTCGACCCCGTTGCTGACCACGACTTGCGGCACATCCTTTACGTTGTCGAAGAACTTCACGAACCACTGCTCGAGGTTCATGCCGTTCCACAGCACCAGGTTGGCATCCTGTGCCCTGACGATGTCGCGCGGCCCCGGCTGGTAGCCATGGATCTCGGCACCCGGCTTGGTGATCGATTCCACGTCCGCCGCGTCCCCCGCCACGTTGCGGGCTATGTCGGCGATGATGGTGAAGGTCGTCACCACCTTGAATTTCTCTTGGGCGAGCGTAGGCAAGGTTGTCATCCCGGCCAACGCAGCGAGGGCCAGGACAGCGAGGCGGCGGGTAATCATCGTTGGGGCGATCTCTTGTTGCGAATGGTTTGCAATAGCATCTAGTTTCGCGCCGTTGTCAACTCTTTCCGGCTGCGGTTGCTTTCGTCCGCGCTTTCCGTGACAACCAAAAGAAAACGCCTCCGGGATGGGGACCCCGCTTTATGCCCGCCTTCCGCATGATCGACGCCAAGCTGCCTGACTTCGGCATTCCCTCAACGCGCCCTGAACTCGACCGTTCCGTGTATCTGGCCCGCTTCGCCGCACTCGGTAAGGCCCGCCGCGCGGCGGGGCTCGATGCGCTCGTCGTCTATGCCGACCGCGAGCACTCGGCCAACCTCGCCTATCTCACCGGGTTCGACCCGCGCTTCGAGGAAGCGCTGCTGCTGATCACCCCGGACACCACGCCGACGCTGCTGGCCGGCCCGGAAAATCTCGGCCGGGCCCAGAACGCGGCAATCGAGGTCGAGGCCCGGCTCTATCCACCGTTCGGCCTCTTGGGGCAGGACCGCACCAAGACCCCGGCCTTGGCCGAAGTGCTGCGCAATGCCGGTATCGCCCACAACCAGCGCATCGGCGTGCTCGGCTGGAAGTATTTCGGTCCCGACGAGGCAGCAAAGCCGGAGTCGTGGCTCGAGACTCCGTCCTACATCGTCGACACCCTGCGCCAGATCGCCGGGCCGAATGGCCGGGTGGTGAACGCCAACGCGCTCTTGATGCACTCGGTGACCGGGCTGCGCGCCGTCAACGAGATCGTGCAGATTGCCCAGTTCGAGTTCGGTGCCGTCGCCTGTTCGGAAGCCGTGAAGGCGGTGATCGCCAACGTGCGGCCCGGCATGAGCGAGTTCGAGACCGTGCAGCAGATGCGGCTCGGCGTGCTGCCGCACTCGTGCCACACCATGTTTTCGTCGGGCGACCGGCTGGTCGGGCTCAACAGCCCGTCGAGCAAGAAGCTGGCGAAGGGCGACCCGATGACCTCGGCCGTCGGCTACTGGGGCGGTCTATCGAGCCGCATGGGCTGGCTGGTCGAGGATGAGTCGGAGCTGCCGGAGAACGTGCGCGACTATGTCGATCGCCTCGCCGGACCGTATTTCGCTTGCGCCGCCGAATGGTACGAGACCATCGGCATCGGCGTCACCGGCGGCGAGCTCGACGCGCTGGCGCGCCGGCACCTCGACACGCCGTTCTTCAAGCTGGTGCTGAACCCCGGCCACCTGATCCACATCGACGAGTGGATGAACACGCCAGTTTATCCCGGCTCGAAGGAGCCGTTCCTGTCAGGCCAGGCGGTGCAGTGCGATATCATTCCGGCCGCCGGCCCGCCGTATCAGGGCGCCAACATCGAGGACGGCATCGCGCTGCTCGATGACAAGGGCAGGGCGGAGCTGAAAGCCGACTTCCCCGACGTGTGGAATCGCGTCGAGGCCCGCCGCGCCTTCATGGGCGATGTGCTCGGCATTCGCCTCAAGCCCGAGGTGCTGCCGCTGTCCAATCTTGCCAGCGCCATGCCGCCATACTGGCTGTCGCCGAACCGTATCGTTTCCAAAGCGTGATGCGTCGCACCGTGTCAGCTTGCCAATTTGCTAAACGGCATTTATCTCGTTTGCATCGACATTTGGCTAACTTCCGGCCGTAAGCCGCCGTCATGGGTCAGGCGCACGTTAGGACTTCCAAAATTCGACTGACCGGACAGGGTGATAGCATGTCGTTCTGTCCACCAACACACTGCGAAGAGGGACTACCTGATGGAAAAGGGCACCGTCAAATTCTACAACGATCAGAAGGGTTATGGTTTCATCCAGCCCGATAGCGGCGAGAAGGACGTGTTCGTGCACGCCACCGCGCTGCAGCGTGCTGGCCTGACCGGCTTGGCCGAAGGCCAGAAGGTCTCGTTCGAGACGGGCGAAGACCGCCGCACCGGCAAGGTCGCCGTCACCGAGATCTCCGCCGGCTGATCTGCCGTAGGGATTTGAGTTGAAGAGGCCGGGTACCCCAGGTTCCCGGCCTCTTTTGCGTCAGGTGTGGGCCCACGGGCTATAGCTGCCGACGCTCCACAGGTGCCCCTCGGGATCGAGGCACACGAAGCCCCGGCCACCGTAGTTCTCGGTGCGGATGTCGCGGACGATCTCGGCGCCGTTGGCCTTCGCCTTCTCGTAGACCCCATCGACATCGTCGACGATCACGTATGGGCTCTGCGTCGTGCCGCCGAGCTTGTCGGGCGTCGCGATGGCGCGGCCGAACTCGGTGTGCGGATGCGGCGAGCCGAGCATGATCATGCCGTCGCCGAGCCGCAGCTCGGCATGCGAGATACCGCCATTGCCGTCGCTGTTGATCTCGTGCCGGGTGAAGCCGAAGTTCTCGCACAGCCAATCGATCATGGCGGGCGCGTCCTCATAGGTGAGGCAGGGGATTACCGTGGAAGCCATTGCTCATCTCCGTTGTTGCGGCGGAGTCTGGCGCAGGCGCACCCGGGCGGTCTTGGAAATTTGTTACCTCGGCGTGGCGATGATGCCGCCATCCGGCAGGCTGGCGCGCAGCAGCGCGGTGGGCGACTGGCCGCTCATCGAGCGGAACTCGCCATTGAGGTGCGACTGGTCGGCATAGCCGCAGGCATAGGCGAGATCGGCCAGCGAACTCACAGTGCCGGAGCGCAACGCCGCCAGCGCCGTCTCGAACCGCAGCAGCCGCGGCTGCAGGTGCACTGGCGGCCGCTTGCGCCACAGCGTCCAGCGGCCGTGCTCCGACGCATGGTCGACCCTGTCGATGCCTGGCGGATGCTCCATGCCCGGAGCCTAGCGCTTCG
>JBKJMF010000214.1:0-10335 GCA_046596525.1 Devosia sp.
TGGTCATGGGATCCCGCCGCACCTGACGGCGGGATTTTTTGCATCTAGCGACCGACGCGGTCCGGCTGACGCTCTGGAGACGTTCATGAAGATTGCAGTGTTGCGGGAACGCGCCGAGGGCGAGACGCGCGTCGCGGCGACGCCTGAAACCGTTGCCAAGCTGATCGGGCTGGGCGCCAGCGTTGCCATCGAGGCAGGGGCGGGCGAACTCGCGCGCTTCCCCGATGCCGATTACGCCGCGGCGGGCGCCACTGTCGGCAACGCCGCCGCAACCATCAAGGGCGCCGACATCGTGCTGACGGTGCGCCGTCCGGCTGCTGCCAGCGTCGCCGGTGCCGCCGCTGGTGCGCTGGTGATCGGCACCATGGACCCCTACGGCAACGAGGGCGAGATCGCCGCGCTTGCCAAGGCCGGCGTCACCGCCATCGCCATGGAATTCATGCCGCGCATCACCCGGGCCCAGGTGATGGACATCCTCTCGAGCCAGGCGAACCTTGCCGGCTACCAGGCGGTGATCGATGCCGCCGGCGCGTTCGACCGCGCCATGCCGATGATGATGACGGCGGCCGGCACCATCCGCCCGGCCAAGGTGTTCGTCATGGGCGCCGGCGTCGCCGGGCTGCAGGCCATCGCCACCGCCAAGCGCCTTGGCGCGGTGGTCACCGCGACGGACGTGCGCGCTGCCGCTGCCGAGCAGGTGGCGTCGCTGGGTGGCAAGTTTATCATGACCGATGCGCTGAAGGATGCGTCGGGCACCGGTGGCTACGCCCGCGAGTTGACCAAGGACGAGCAGGCGGCGCAGGCCGAGCTGGTCGCTGGCCACATCGCCAAGCAGGACATCGTCATCACCACGGCGCTCATCCCCGGTCGCCCGGCACCCAGGCTGGTGACCAAGGCAATGGTCGAGTCGATGGCGCCGGGTTCGGTGCTGGTCGATCTCGCGGCCGAACGCGGCGGCAATATCGAGCTGACGCAGCCGGGCAAGACCATCACCACCGCCAACGGCGTGACGATCATCGGCTTTACCAATGTCGCCGGCCGGCTCGCCACTTCGGCCAGCCAGCTCTATTCGCGCAACCTCCTCTCCTTCCTCGATACGCTGATCGACAAGAAAGAAAAGAAGCTGGCGGTGAACTGGGACGACGAGTTGGTGAAGGCCACCGTGCTCACCCGCGACGGTGCCATCGTCCACCCCAACATCAAGTTTGACACCGCGCCGGCAGCCAAACCCGCCGCCGCAGTCAAGCCCGCCGTAGTCAAGCCTGCCGCTGCAGCCAAGTCCGCGGCTCCGGCGAAGCCTGCCGCCGTAAAGGTCGTCGCTGCGACGCCGGCCGAGCCCAAGAAGACCGGCGCCACTGGCAAACCCGTTGCACCGAAGCAGGCCGCCGCACCGAAGGCCAAGGCCGCGCCTGCGGCGCCGGTGAAAACCGCTGCTGCCAGCAAGACTGCTGCTCCCGCCAAGCCGAAAGCCGCTACGGCCAAGCCGCCTGCGGCCAAACCTGACCCCAAGCCGGCTGCCGTTGCCAAGAAGCCTGCGGCCAAGAAGCCCGCGGCCAAGAAGCCCGCGGCCAAGAAGCCCGCCGCCAAGGAGACCAAGTAGATGGGTGCGATCGATCCGTTCATCTTCCAGCTGGCGATCTTCGTGCTCGCCATCTTCGTGGGCTATTTCGTCGTCTGGTCGGTGACCCCGGCGCTGCACACGCCGCTGATGAGCGTCACCAACGCTATTTCTTCGGTGATCGTCGTCGGTGCGCTGCTTGCTGTCGGCATGAACCAGGTGGGCGAGCCCAACTGGACGTCAAAGATCTTCGGATTTTTCGCACTGATCCTCGCCAGCGTGAACATCTTCGGCGGCTTCCTCGTCACCCAGCGCATGCTGGCGATGTACAAGAAGAAGGAAGCCCCGGTCGGAAAGGCGGGTGGGCGTTGATGGCTCTCGTGAACAAGGCGCTGGCGGCACTCGGACTGGTTGTTGCGCTGGCGTTTCCGGCCCTCGCAGCCGAACTCACCGACGTTCAGCACGAAGCGCTCGCATCGCGCATCGAGAGCTTCGATGCCGCCATGAAGGTCAGCGACATGTCCGTCGTGCTCGGCGTCGTGCCGCCCAAGATGCTCGACAGGATCGCGACCTCCAACAATGTCACGACCGAGCAGTTGATCGCTGCCACGCAGGAACAGATCAACGCCGCGCTATCGAGCATGACCATCGTCTCGTTCGGCATGGACCTTGCGGCTGCCGAGATTGTCGCGCTGCCGGACGGCTCGCCCTATGCGCTGATCCCCACCGAGACGGTGATGGACATGGGTGAAGGCGGCAAGTACCGGGCCCAATCATCGACCCTCGGGCTGCTCGATGGCGAGACCTGGTATCTGGTCCGCGTCGAAGACCCGCAGCAAGTGGCGCTGCTCAAAGAAATCTATCCCGCCTTCGCCGATGTGGTGTTCCCCGCCGGCAGCATGGAGCCCGTCACAGAATGATCGACGCCAGTCTCGCCGCCGTTCTCTATCTGATTTCGGGCGTGCTGTTCATCCTGGCGCTGCGCGGGCTCGCGAGCCCCGCTTCCGCCCGGCAGGGCAACCGCTTCGGCATGTTCGGCATGGGTATCGCCATTCTAACCACGCTCGCCGTGGCGGGACCGAGCGATTTCCTGTCCTGGGCGCTGATCATCGGCGGCCTCGCCATCGGCGGCGGCATCGGCGCCTACATGGCGCGCACCGTCAAGATGACCGACATGCCACAGCTGGTGGCGGCGTTTCACTCGCTGGTCGGCCTCGCGGCGGTGTTCGTTGCCGCGGCCGCGCTCTATGCGCCCGCCTCCTTCGGCATCGGCGAAGTGGGCCACATCCATCCGCCCAGCCTCATCGAAATGAGCCTTGGCGTCGCCATCGGTGCTTTCACCTTCACCGGCTCGGTGATCGCCTTCCTCAAGCTCAACGGCAATATGAGCGGCAAGCCGATCCTCTTGCCGAACCGGCATTCGATCCACATCGCGCTGGGCGTCGTGCTGGTGATCCTGATTGCGGTGTTCTTCTCGACCGGCGATCCGATCTGGTTCTGGGCCATTACCATCGTGGCGCTGGTCCTGGGCGGGCTGATGATCATCCCGATCGGCGGCGCCGATATGCCGGTGGTCGTCTCGATGCTCAACTCCTATTCGGGCTGGGCGGCGGCGGGCATCGGCTTCACGCTGGGCAATACCGCGCTGATCATCACCGGCGCGCTGGTCGGTTCCTCAGGCGCGATCCTCAGCTACATCATGTGCAAGGCGATGAACCGCAGCTTCATCTCGGACATCCTCGGCGGCTTCGGTGGCGATAGCGCCGCGGCCGGCTCGGGCGAGGAAGAAAAGCGTCCGGTCAAGCAGGGCGCGGCCGATGACGCCGCATACCTCATGAAGAATGCCAGCAAGGTCATCATCGTCCCCGGCTACGGCATGGCCGTGGCGCAGGCGCAGCATGCGCTGCGCGAAATGGCGGACCTGCTGAAGAAGGAAGGCGTCACGGTCAAATACGCCGTCCATCCGGTGGCCGGCCGCATGCCCGGCCACATGAACGTGCTCCTCGCCGAAGCCAACGTGCCGTACGACGAAGTGTTCGAGCTCGAGGACATCAACTCGGAGTTCGCACAGACCGATGTGGCCTTCGTCATCGGCGCCAACGACGTCACCAACCCGGCGGCGAAGACCGACAAGACCTCGCCGATCTACGGCATGCCGGTGCTGAACGTCGAAGACGCCGGCACCGTGCTGTTCATCAAGCGCGGCATGGCGGCGGGTTATGCCGGCGTCCAGAACGAGCTGTTCTTCCGCGACAATACCATGATGCTGTTCGGCGACGCCAAGAAAGTCACCGAGGACATCGTCAAGGCATTGGGACATTAACTTACTTCCTTGCTCGGAAATACTGCATTAGAGTCGCCCTCGTGGCGGCTCTTTTCATTTCGGGACTTCAGATCAATCGCTCGTCCGCCCGTCGGGGACAGTCATGGCGAGAAAACCTGCGTCTAAACCTGCATCGAAAGCTGCAGCAAAACCTGCGGCCACGCCGATCATGCGGCAGGCGGTCGTCGTGGTGCATGGCCAGGGTCAGCAGCGGCCAATGGGCACGATCCGCGACTTCGTCGAGGCGCTGTGGTCGTCCAACCCGGATGTGCAGCCCGATCCACCCTACGTGCGCGAGAACACCTGGATCGTGCCCGACAACAAGAGCGGGCTCTACGAGATGCAGCGGATCACCACGCCGCCGCATGGTGGAGGCAGGCGCACCGATTTCTTCGAACTCTACTACGCCGACCTCCTTGCAGATACGCCGGTCCGGAACCTGTGGCGCTGGCTGGAGCGGCTGTTCTGGATCAGTCCTCTGCAGGTGCCCAAGCGCATGTACGGCCCGTGGCTGGCGTTCTGGCTGCTGTGCCTCGCGGCCATCGCGATGACGTTCTGGGTGGTGCTCGAAATTCCGCAACTGCTGCACGCCAACTGGGTGACGCCTTTCGAGTCGCCGAACCGGCTCGATGCGTTGATCGGCCTTGCGATCATCGCGATCGCAGTCCTGACGCTGGTGCTGCCGAAGTTCTTCCCCGGAACGGAACAGGCAAACTCGATCCCGCGAAGCGCCATCCTTATCGCCCTTATCGTCGGCGTCGGCTTCATCTCCTGGCAGACCCCGGTGATCGTTGCAGCCTTGATCGTGGGCGTCGTGATCTACCTGTTCACCAACGACCTGCTGCCGCTGTTCGGCGATGCAGCCAGCTACTTGAGCGCCCAGACCGATACCGTTCGAAGCCGGCAGGCAGTGCGCGAGCGTGGCCTGGGCCTGCTCAAGGCGCTGCACGACGACAAGGAGTACGACCGGATCGTCGTCGTCGCCCACTCATTGGGTACGGTGTTGGCCTACGACCTGCTGCAACTCCTGTGGCATAGCGTCGGCCCCACCAAGGACAACGCTCCCGCTGCGGACGCCGTCAAGGCGATCGAAGCCGTCGAGACCTTCGCGAGAAAGCCCGTCTCCAGCTGGACGGCGGCCGACGTCGATGCCTATCAGGCCCTGCAGTGGCAAGCGTTCTCGGCTTTGCGGCAGCGGAAGCCCGCTGACCTACCAGCAGACGGCAAACCTGCCGGACACTCAGGTTGGAAGGTGAGCGACTTCGTGACACTCGGTTCACCGCTAGCCAATGCGCAATTTCTCATCACGGAAGGCCCAGAAGACCTGAATCGGATGAAACGCGAGCGAGTGCTGCCGATCTCGCCACCCGAGCCGCGCGGCGATGCTGAAGGTTTTATCTACGATGAGAACGGCCGCATGGTCACGCACCACGCCGCTGTGTTCAGCACGGTGCGCTGGACGAACATCTACGACGAGTTCGATCCCCGCTGGTTCCTGCGTGGTGACGTCATTTCCGGCGCGCTCGCCTCGCCGGACCTCTTTGGCCCGGCCATCAAGGACATCAACGTCACCATCCTCCAAAACGGCAAGCGGACCTTCAGCCACAACCTCTACTGGGTAGATACCGTAGCCGAGAAGAAGAAGGGTGTTCCTCCACCCGCTGCGTCGGGAGAGGACCGGCAGCCGGTGCGGGCAGAAACGGCGGCGCCGCAGATCCAGCATTTGCGCGACGCCGTGGGGATGAGCCGCAGTTAGCCTATGCTCGACACACTACTGCCGTTCGCCCTCACCAGCCTCGCCATCGAGCTGACGCCTGGGCCAAACATGGGTTACCTCGCGGTGCTGAGCGTCGATCGTGGGCGCACGGCGGGACTTGCTGCAGTCGTCGGCGTTGCGCTTGGCTTGCTGCTGCTGGGGCTGGCGGCCGGATTCGGGCTGGGCAGCCTGATCAGCGAGACGCGCTGGCTCTACGAGACCCTCCGGTGGGGTGGTGTCGCCTATCTGGTGTGGCTCGCCTGGGACAGCTATCGCGAGGCGCAGAAGCCGCTTGAAGCGGATGGGGGGTCCCGGGACTTGCCGGGCTATTTTGGCCGCGGCCTCGTTTCCAACCTGCTGAACCCCAAGGCCGCGGTGTTCTACATCGCCGTTATGCCCAATTTCATCGTGCCGGGCGAGCCGGCCGGCCCACGGTCGCTGGTGCTGACGCTGGTTTACGTGGCTGTAGCGACGCTGGTGCACCTGGGCATCGTCTTGCTGGCCAGCACGCTGCAGCCGCTGTTGGCGTCGGACAAGATACGCAGCCGGGCCGGCGTGGGCTTTGGACTGTTGCTTGTCGGCATTGCCATCTGGCTCGCCATCACCACACAACGTAGCTGGTAACAGCCGATCCCTATTGACCTCAACTTCGCTTGAGGTCGTATCCATCCTGCCGTCTCAACCAAAAGGGCCCGGCAGCCATGGATCTCGCGTTCAATATCCTCCTCATCGCTCACCTCGCGGCCTTCGGGCTGGCCATTGCCACCACGATCGCGGCGCCTCTGGTCGGCAGCCGCATGGCGCTGGCAACGCCTGACAGCCGGCCGCTGCTGGGTGGCATCGGCAAGCAACTGATGCTCAACGCGCGCATCGCGTTCGGCCTCCTGCTGATCACCGGCATCTCCATGATCTATGTCCGCTATGGCGGGTTCGAAGGGCAGAGCGTCTGGTTCTTCGTCAAGATGGGGCTGGTGGCCGTTGTCCTGATCGCGATGATCATTGGCGCCGTCGTCAGGCCCGGCACCGTCAGCCCGCGCGTCATGGGCTGGATTACGCGCCTCGCCATGGCTGGCATCATCATCAGCGCGGTAATGGCATTCAACTGACGAGCCGCCGGACCAAGCACGACGCTCGGGGCACGTCCGGGCGTTCATGTACCGTCCATCTCTGCGGCAAACTCGCGGCCACACATGGCAGCACTGTTGACCGATATGGTCCCGCACTCGCAATTCCAGCGCGGGGACGGCAAGCGCTGAGGTCCAGCCGGGCTAGGCTTCGGCCAACTTGTCCCCACTCGCCGGCGGCGTGCGACAATCCAGCCTTGATGTTGCGAATAGGGCAGGGCCAGCAGATGCAAACTCCACTGAACGAACAGTGCCGAGATCGTTCAATCGGTCACACCGGTGCATGCAAGGCACCTCCATGTGCGTGCTTGCGATTCTAGACTCGAGCCGCCATCTGTCGGTCACAAGAAGATCGGACCTCCCATGCCCCGCACCATCAAAGTCGACCTGTTCACCGATACCGTCTGCCCGTGGTGCCTCGTCGGCGCGGAGCGGCTCGACCAGGCGATCGCGGCGCTGCCGGATGATGTGGTGGTCGAGGTGGAGAACCATCCATTCTATCTCGATCCCAATACGCCCGACGAAGGCGTCGTCGTCGCCGACATGCTGCGCGAGAAGTATGGGCGCGATCCCAGGGAGATGTGGGCGCGAGTCGAGGGCGAGGCCCGGAAGTCCGGCATCGATCTCGATCTCAGCCAGCAGCCGCGCTCGTTCCCGACGCGCAAGGGCCACACGCTGGTGCGGCTCGCCAAGGTGAAGGGCACCCAGCACGCGCTGGCCAACGCCATTGCCTGGGCCTATTTCATGGATCACCAGCTGATCAACGACGACGAAGTGCTGGCCGATATCGCGGTGCAGCACGGCTTCACCCGCGAGGAAGCGCTGCAAGCGGTGCGCGACCCGGCCGAGCTGGGGACGACGCACGATCTCGCCATCGCCGCCGCGCAGCAGGGCATCCAGGGCGTGCCGTTCTTCGTGTTCGACAACAAGTTCGCGGTCTCCGGCTGCCAGCCCGACGAAGTGTTCGCCCGCGCCTTCGAATACGCGCTCGATCCCGAGAAGATGGCGGCGCAGGGCTGACATTGCGCTGTCGCCATGGCATGCCCTTCGCAACGGAGGGCGTGGCATGAAGCGGCTGGGACGGATAGCGATCGGCGCGGGCATCGTCACGGTGCTCGCCTATGTCATCGTCATGGGCGCGATGTTCTTCCTGCAGCGCGACTTCCAGTACGACCGCTCCGGCCGGCTGTTCGCATTGAGCGAGACCAAGCTACCCCAGGCGGAGCTGGTCAGCATCCCGAGCGCTGACGGTTCGACCGTCACCGGCTGGTATCAGCCGCCGGCCGCGGGCAAGCCGCTGATCCTCTATTTCCGCGGCAACGCGCAGAGCTTTTCGCGCGAGCACGAGCGCTACGAGGCGTTCGTCGCCGATGGCTACGGCTTCCTCGCCTTCGACTATCGCGGCTTTCCCGGTTCGCCGGGCGAAGTGACCGAGGAGAACATCCTCGCCGATGGTCTCACTGCCTACGACTGGGCGCAGGCGAAGGGCTTTCCGATTGTCCTCTGGGGCCGCTCGCTCGGCTCGGGTCCGGCAACCTATGTGGCGAGCCGGCGCGACGCAGATGCGCTGCTGCTTGAGACGCCGTTCGACTCGGCGGTTTCCGTGGCTGCGGATCGCTACGGCTTCCTGCCGGTAGGGCTGCTGATGTCCGACCAGTTCCCGGTGGACCAGTGGATCAAGGACGTGACCGAGCCGGTCTACGTGGCGCACGGCACTGCCGACCGCACCATCGGGGTCAGCCATGGCGCGCGGGTGTATGCCCTCGCGCCCAACAAGAACGAGCTATGGATCGAGCCCGGCGCCGGCCACGCCGACATGTGGGCCCGCGGGATTTGGGGCAGGGCGAAGGGATTCTTCGAGCGCGCCGAGGCGGCGGCGGGGCGCTGATACATCCCCACCCACGTGTCACCCCGGCGAAGGCCGGGACCCGTCCTGAGGTTTCTCAACGTGCTGTGCGGGCTGCGGCATCTCAGGACGGGTCCCGGCCTGCGCCGGGATGACATCGGGTGTGTGGTGGCGTTGGCGCAAACGAAAACGCCGGCCCCTGGGGACCGGCGTTTCACGTTGTCTAGGCGATCAGGCTCAGTACAGGGTCAGGCCCGCGAAGGCGACCGAGTAGTTGAGGCCGGTCTGGCCCTGGATCGACCAGGGCTGCAGGGCGAAGCCGCGGCGCGAGCCGCCGATCAGCCAGTTGCCGCCGAGGCCGACGCCGATCGTGGCTTCAGCCGAGCCGCCGACGTAAGTGCCGGCCAGCGAACCCTTGCCGTACTTGGTGTTGGAGGCAGAGAACACTAGCCAGACGATCTCGGTGCGGCCGGTGACGCCGATGTCGATGCCGAGCTTCTTGATGTTGCCGTCGTAGCGCTCGGTCTTGTAGCCGTCGCGCTTGAAGCGGCAGGTCAGGTCCTTGGACGAGCCGATGATGAAACCGATACCGGCTTCGACGGAGCAGGAGAGCACGCCCACCTTCACCTGAGTGGCGGCCTGCGCGGCGCCGGCGGTCATAAGCATGACGGCGGCAGCAGCCGCGGCGATGAACTTCTTCATGATTGGAGTCCCCAATGTTTGACGCGTTTTTCAGTCGATCCGAGTGGATCGGGAGTCTATCCGTTACCGCCAACGGTACAAGGCCTCGTCCGGTTGCCTACAAACTGCAGGACTGTGGACGAATTCTGGCGGCCGTAGCAAAAACGCCGCCCTTGTGAGGCGGCGTTCCTGAACCAAATCTGAACGGCCCTTACGGGCGCGCCGGACGAGCCGTCGCTGCCGCCGGCGTGGCGGGCAGGCCGCCTTCGCGCTGGGCGCGCTTGCGGGCAAGCTTGCGGGCGCGGCGCACGGCCTCGGCCTTCTGGCGGGCCTTCTTCTCGGACGGCTTCTCGTAGTAGTTGCGAAGCTTCATCTCGCGGAATACGCCTTCGCGCTGAAGCTTCTTTTTCAGTGCGCGCAGCGCCTGGTCAACATTGTTATCGCGAACAACTACTTGCAAGCGCAACCGCCCTTCATAACCCGTCATGACTGCTTGATGTGAACGCCCCATACGAAGCGCCGACCAGACGAGCTGGCCATTAGTGGGCGGCTATATAGGCCAATCGGAAAAGCTTGTCCACACCGGCGCGCGCGCCGAAACGCTCATTTTGCGCGCTTTTTCAACGACACGCGGTTGATGTGACCCATTTTCCGGCCGCGCCGGGACTCGGCTTTGCCATAGGCATGGGGCTGCAGGTTCGGGCCCAGCCGCTCGGGAATGGCGGCGATCTCGTCGCCGATCAGATTCTCCATCACCACGTCGGCCATGCGGGCCGGATCGCCCAGCGGCCAGTTCAGCACGGCGCGGATATGCTGCTCGAACTGGTCTGTGATGGCGACGGCTTCGGTCCAGTGGCCCGAGTTGTGAACGCGCGGCGCGATCTCGTTGACCAACAGCTTGCCGCCAGGGAGGACGAAGAACTCGACGCCGAGCACGCCGACATAGTCAAGCGCGGTGGCGATGGCCTCGGCAATCTCGGCAGCCTTCTTCGCGGTCTTGCCGGTGATGTCGGCGGGAACGGTGCTGGTCTTGAGGATATGGTCGCG
>JBKJMF010000305.1:0-2645 GCA_046596525.1 Devosia sp.
GGCTGGGGCGAAGGAAGCGATTGCGGCGCTACGGGCCGATGGCGTCGCGGTAGTGATGGCGACGGGCGATGCCAAGGGCACGGCCGAGGCGGTCGGGCGCGAGCTGGGCCTCAGCGATGTCCAGGCGGGCATGGCGCCCGAGGACAAGCACAAGCTGATCGAGAGCCTGAAGGCCAAGGGCAAGTCAGTGGCGTTCGCGGGCGACGGCGTCAACGATGCACCGGCGCTGGCCGCGGCCGATGTCGGCGTGGCGATGGGCACAGGGGCGGACGTGGCGATTGAAAGCGCCGGGATCACGCTGCTTAAGGGGGAACTCGCCGGCATCGTCAAGGCGCGGAAGCTGTCGAAGGCGACGCTCAGCAATATCAAGCTGAACCTGCTGTTCGCCTTCGGCTACAATGCGCTCGGTATCCCGATAGCGGCGGGCGTGCTCTATCCGCTGACCGGGTGGCTGCTATCGCCGATGATCGCAGCGGCGGCAATGGCGCTGAGCTCGGTGAGCGTCATCGCCAACGCGCTGCGACTGAACGGGGTGAAGCTCTAGGCTTACATCGGCGGCGGGCTGATGGTGATCGAGGGGTCGTAGCGATAGCTCGCCTTGGTCTCACTGGCCTGCCCGCCGATCGTGGCCTTGGTCTGCATGAGTGCGGGCAGGCCGGAAGCCGGATCGACGAACATCTGGTTGGTGCTGTCGACGCCCATGAACGTCATGTCGTACTTGAAGGCCAGGAGGTCGCGACCCTCGACATTCTGGGTGCCGAGGCACTCCGGCGCGGTGATCGCGTCGGTCATCGCGGCGGCATTGGTGACTGTTGCGGTGACCTGCGCCGCCACGGAGTCGGGCATGGCGGTCCAGCCCTGGCCGGCCATGTTGCTCCAGGCCTTGCCGTCGACGATGATCATTTCCTGGGATGTGCCCGCGATATCCATCTTGGAGTGAAAGCTGCCGGGCGGGATCACGTCGGAGGTCATCTTCATGTCCGGCGAGTCGATCGACATGGAGTAGGGGCCCGAGGTCATCGAGCGGTTGACGATGTCCTTGATGTCGCTCAGGCAATCGGCCTGGGCAGGAGCGGCAAAGGCGACGGCGGCGAATGCGGCAAGGGTGGCGATGCGCATGGGAGTCTCCGCGAATGATGCGACGCCAGCCTGATCGGTCGCGGCTGAAGCGTAGATGAACGGTGCGGCCTTTGGCCAACGTCTCATTGACCACTGACATGTCAGGGAACTAGAAAGCGCCAACGATCTCCGGGGCGCACATGGCCAATCTCGACAAGTATCTCACCATCGAAGACCTGATGAAGGCCGCGAAGCGTCGCGTGCCGAAGATGTTCTTCGATTATGCGGACTCCGGGGCCTACACCGAGAGCACGTATCGCGAGAACACTTCGGATTTCGAGAAGATCAAGCTGCGCCAGCGCGTGGCGGTCAATCTCGAGAACCGCAACCTCGCGACGACGATGATGGGCCAGCCGGTGTCGATGCCGGTGGCGATTGCGCCGGTCGGCTCGACCGGCATGCAGAGCGCCAATGGCGAGATCAAGGCGGCGCGGGCCGCCGAAAAGTTCGGCATTCCGTTCACGCTGTCGACGATGAGCATCTGCTCGATCGAGCAGGTTGCCGAGGGCACGACCAAGCCGTTCTGGTTCCAGCTCTACGTGATGCGCGACCGCGCCTTTATCGAGCGACTCATCGACCGCGCCAAGGCGGCCAAGTGCTCGGTGCTGGTGCTGACCATGGACCTGCAGATCCTCGGGCAGCGTCACAAGGATATCCGCAACGGGCTGAAGGCGCCGCCGCCGATCACGCCAAAATTCCTGCTCGAACTGGCGACCAAGCCGGCCTGGGCGTTCGGCATGCTCCAATCGAAGAGCTACACGTTCGGCAATATTGCCGGCCATGTCAGCGAAGCCGTCGACTTGTCGTCGCTGAGCAAGTGGACGGGGACGCAGTTCGACCTGACGCTCAACTGGAAAGACATCGCCTGGATCAAGAGGCGGTTCGGCGGGCCGGTGGTGGTGAAGGGCATCCTCGACCCCGAGGATGCGCGGCTGGCGGTCGAGCATGGCGCTGACGGCATCATCGTTTCCAACCATGGCGGCCGTCAGCTGGATGGCGCCCCGTCGACCATCCGGGTGCTGCCCGAGATCGTCGACGCGGTGGGCGACAAGACCGAAGTGCTGATGGATTCGGGCATCCGCTCGGGCCAGGACGTGCTGAAGGCGCTGGCGCTCGGCGCCAAGGGAACGTTTGTCGGTCGCGCCATGAACTATGGCCTCGGCGCCGGCGGCGAAGCGGGCGTAACCCGGGCGCTCACGATCATCAACAAGGAGATGGATACCACCATGGCCCTGATGGGTGAGCGCGACGTCCGCAATGTCGGGCTGCACAATATCTACTCGAATGACTTGTTGAAGCGTCAGGGCTACTAATCGGCGTGCATCCAACCGGTCGGAGGAAATTCCATGATCAGTCTGGACCAAGCCCTCACCATCGATGATCTGAAACAGCAGGCGAAGCGTCGCGTTCCGAAGATGTTCTTCGACTACGCCGATTCCGGATCGTGGACGCAGCAGACCTACCACGACAACGAGAGCGACTTCTCGCAGATCCGGTTCAGGCAACGCGTCGCCGTTGATCTCGAA
>JBKJMF010000372.1:0-8315 GCA_046596525.1 Devosia sp.
GCGGCCTTCTCGACGCTGACTTCGCCCCAGGCCTCGCCGATGATCTCGATGCCTGTCAGGTCGAGCCCTTCGAGCGCCTTGGCATCGGCGATGGCGCTATCGGCATAGATGCCGACCGGGCGAATGCCGAGCGGGATCAGGCCGGCCGCGGCATCCTGGCTGGCGATGATACGGGTCGGCACTTGGCCCAGCGTCACGGTGGCGCCCGAACCATCCACATAGGTCCAGGCCTGGGCGAAAGCCGGCTCCGGTAGAGCCATCATGAACGTGGCAAGAGCTGTCGCGGCAAGGGCTTTGAGGGACATGTCGTGGACCCGAATATGTTGATTATCTGGGTCACCTATCCGCGCGCTATGCTGATTAGTCAAGTCATGTTTCGGACCGGCTTTCGGGAGTCATCCGGCTTTCATCAATCGATGCTATGGGTTAGCGGCCAACGGGAGACGAGCCGGCGTGATCGAGCTGCCGCCGACCATCCAGCAGTACTGGTACGCCTTCGATTGGGACGTCGAGGCGCTGTGGGCGCTGGACCTGCCGGCCGAGGTGTTTCCGATCGATAAGCTGCTCTGGCACCTCGACGTGCCGCTGTGGGAACTCGACGACGACAAGTACGCGCTGACGCCGCGCCAGGTGTTGCGCTCGCCGTTTCGCTACGACAACGAATACCGTCGGGTACGGGCGGCGAGCCTGATGTTTCCGATCGAGATCACCCGGTTCAAGGGCCGCTGGCTGATCCTCGATGGGGTGCACCGGCTGACCCGGGCGCATGAGGACGGGCACGAGGAGATCTTCGTGCGTAAGGTGCCGCGGAAATATCTGGGCTAGCTCGCCACGCGGTACGGACTGAAGGCGTTGCCCTTGTCGGAAAGACTCGACCAGACCACCCAGTACTTGCCCTGCTCATCAGGCACCAGCACCTCGGCTTCTCGACCGCTATGGGCCTGGAACCGCGCCAGCGACTGCGCCTCGAGCGCGGCGCTGGAGCGCGACGTGTAGGGCCCGTGCGCCTTGCCCTCGAAATCGACCCACCAGTTGTCGCGGCTCTGAATCACGAGGTAGAGCGCCTTGGCCATCTGAGGTCACCCCTGTTGTTCACGAAACCGTTATCACCGATTCCGGTGCCGCTCCGCCATCTGGAATGAGTTTCGCACAAGTGCGTAGTTGCTGCGAGGTAACGAAGCATCGCAGATTTTATGAAACGGCGCAGCGAAATTGCGACGATCGAAGCTTCGCCGAACATCTGCTAGCCGGCTGAGCTTGTGTAAAGCTTGCGAAACTGCCGGACCGAGTGCGCCGTTCCTCAAGCAGCGCATCTGCAAACCATGGGAAACCACATGACCGAGCCCGGTACCGCCTGGATCATCGGAGGCGGCTCCGGCATCGGCGCGGCGATGGCGAAGCTCTTGGCCGCGCGAGGCTGGACCGTCGCCATTTCCGGGCGGCGGATCGAGCGGCTCGAGGCGGTCTCTGCGGCCAGCCCGAAGATCCGGCCCTACCCGCTCGACGTCACCGACAGTGCGGCCATCGAGGCAGCGATCTCGCGGATCGCCACCGAGCTCGGGCGCATCGACCTGTTCATCTTCGGCGCTGCCGCGTGGCAGCCGATGCAGCTGGGCGACTACGACTTCGAGAAATTCTCCAATGTCGTCGGCACTAACCTCTTGGGCTTCGTCCGCATGGCCAACCCGCTGGTGCGGCAGATGGAGCAGCAGGGCGGCGGGCAGATCGCCGTCATCGCCTCGGTTGCCGGGTATTTCGGCCTGCCGCGCGCCGCGGCCTACAATTCCACCAAGGGCGCGCTGATCAACCTGCTGCAGACCATGCGCACCGAGCTCAAACCCAAGGGCATCGCTGTCCGCATGGTGGCGCCCGGCTTCTTCAAGTCCGAGCTTACCGCCAAGAACGATTTTCCGATGCCGTTCCTGATGGAAACCGATGAGGCGGCGGAGCGCGCCGTCGACGGGCTGCTCAACTCGCGCCGCTTCGAGATCGCTTTCCCGCGCCGGCTGGCCTGGCCGATGAAGCTGCTGCGCATGCTGCCCTATCCCCTGTTCTTCTGGATCACCGACCAGATGATGCCGAAGCGCTAGCGCGGCGCACGGCGACATGCATGATGACGGCATGCAAAACCTCAAAGTCATCTACGATACCGACCCCGGCGTCGACGACGCCATGGCCCTGCTGCTGCTCGCCCGCCATAGGCGGATCGAGCTGATTGGCGTCACCTCCGTGTTCGGCAATGCCGACATTGCGACGACCACCCGCAACGCGCTGTACCTGAAGCAGAAACTCGGCTTCTCCGCCCCGGTGGCGCAGGGCGCCGGCGCGCCGCTGGTCGGCGAGCCGGATGATCCGCCGAC
This sequence comes from Devosia sp., assembly GCA_046596525.1. Lineage (GTDB taxonomy): Bacteria > Pseudomonadota > Alphaproteobacteria > Rhizobiales > Devosiaceae > Devosia_A. The sequence continues at coordinate 2,361 of JBKJMF010000372.1, forward strand.
CTTCGTCCACGGCAGGAACGGGCTCGGCGACATCGACCTGCCCGCGATCACCGAGGCGGCCGACCCGCGTCCGGCGCATCAGTTGATCATCGATCTGGTGCGGGCCAATCCCAACGAGGTCACCATCATCGCCGTCGGCCGGATGACCAATCTCGAGCGCGCCATGCGCGAGGCGCCGGAGATCGTCGGACTGGTCAAGCAGGTCGTGGTGATGGGCGGCGCCTTCGGCCGCAACGGCAATGCCGGCAATGTCACGCCGGTGGCCGAGGCCAATATCTGGGGCGATCCGGACGCCGCCGATATCGTCTTCGGCGCCGCCTGGCCGATCGCCATCGCCGGGCTCGACGTGACGCAGCAGACGATCATGACAGAGGCGTACCTCGCCGAGCTCGCCGCAGCGGCCGGCAGTGACGGCGAGTTCGTGCGCGCCATCTCGGCGTTCTACCAGAACTTCCACCGCGAAAGCACCGGGCTCGACGGCTGTTACGTGCACGATTCGAGCGCCGTGGCGCTGGCCCTGCACCCGGAGTTCTACACCATGGAAACCGGGGCGATCCGCGTGGTCACCGAAGGCATCGCCATCGGCCAGACCATCATCAAGCCCGACGGCCGCGGCTACCCGCCCGGCGCCTGGGACAACCGGCCGAGCCAGAGCATTGCGGTCGGCGTCGATGCGGACGCGGTGCTGAAGTTCTATCGGGATACGCTGGTGGGCGGCTGAGGCTCGTCCAGGCCTCTCTACCCTGCCTTCTCCTGCACAGGGAGGGGCCGCCGCCCTCAGGCCGGACGGCGGTACTGATAAATCCCGACGTCGATCGAGCCTTCGGCGAAGCCGGCCTCGCAATAGCTCAGGTAATACACCCACTTGCGGCGGAATTCTTCGCTGTAGCCGAGCGCCTTGATCTCCGCCCAGCGGCCGAGGAAGCGTTCGCGCCACAGCGCCAGGGTCCTTGCGTAGCTCAGCCGGAAGGTCTCGACGTTCTCGAGGATCAGCCCGACCTTGTCGCCCTGCTCCTTCATGGCGGTCTTCGTCAGCAGCATGCCGCCCGGGAAGATGAAGCGCTGGATGAAATCGGGGCGCGCCCGGTAATCGAGGAAGTCCTGCTCGCCGATGGTGATGGCCTGAATGGAGGCGGTGCCGCCCGGCTTCAGCCGGTCGTGTACGGTCTTGAAATAGCTCGGCCAGTGCTCTTCACCCACCGCCTCGATCATTTCGATCGAGGCCACATGGTCGAACTCGCCGCGGGTGTCACGATAGTCCTCGAAATGCATGACGGCGAGGCCATCTAGCCCCTGCCGCTGCAGGCGCTCGTTTGCGTACTTGAGTTGCTCGGCCGACAATGTAATGCCGTAGACCTCGGCGCCAAAATCCTTGGCAGCGGTCTCGGCGAAACCACCCCAGCCGCAGCCGATCTCCAGCACCCGGTGTCCTGCCTCGACGCCTGCCAGTTGAGCGACGCGGCGGTACTTGGTGTGCTGCGCCTCGGTGAGCGACTGGTCGTCGGAGGTGAAGATGGCTGAGGAATACGTCATCGAGGGGTCGAGCCACTCGGCGTAGAAGTCGTTGCCGAGGTCGTAGTGCTCGGAGATGTTCTTCTTGGAGCCCTCTTTCGAGTTGTGGCGGCTCACGTGGTAGGTGATGTCCTGGGCGGCGCGGCCGTACCAGGAGTCCTCGCCGCTATCGAGCACTTCGCGGTTCTGCAGGAAGTAGCGGAACAGGCCCGTCAGGTCCTCGATCTCGACGTCGCCGTCGATGTAGGCCTGCGCGAAACCCACGGTGCCGCGCTGCAGCGTCTTCTGCAGTACCTTGAAGTTGCGCAGCGTCAGTTGCGCATGCACGCCGGTCTCCGGATCGCCGAAGGTGCGGGCCCGGCCATTGGGGAAAGTGATGGTCACAGCGCCATGCTTGGGACGCCCGATCAGCCGCTTTCCGACCCAGGCCGCAATGGTCGAGAGCAGATGGGTCCACGGCGTGGGCGACACTGCCCTCGTTTCAACCGCAAGCTTATCCATGACGCAACATTCCAGACTATCGGTCCGCTCCGCCGAGCGGTCAAACCAACACCGCCACCTCTACACCGGGGTGCCCCGGTCCGAGCAGCGATGCTCCCCGTCGATCAGGGCAGCACTTTAGCCGCCATAAGTGGATATGCAAGCATGACTTTCAAGGCGCAAGCAGCGCTTGCAAGCGGCTAGCGACCATCCGGTCGAGCGGCATCAAGCAGCCGGAACTGCACCTCTTCGCGACCCTGCCAATGGTCGATCGACAGGGTCCCAGCCATGTGCAATGCCGTGTCGTTGCCACCGCTCAGCAGCACGTCGCCAAGCGCGGTGGTGGCCGCGCGGAAGGCGATGGCCTTGAGTCGGGCGCCGTCGTCCGAGGTCAGGGTGAACTTCACATGCCCGCCGGTGCCGACGATCTCGGCGAACCTCGCCTTGTGTGCGGGGAAGGCGAAGACCGGCTGCGGGCTGCCGGCGCCGAACGGCCCTGCCCGCTCGATCTCGTGGACGAACTGCGGCGTCGCCCCGCGCGCCGTCATCGCAGCATCGATGGCAAGCGCGGTGAGGGCGCGGGCGGTGCCGACGCTGCTGCCTAGCCGCTCCATGACATGGGCGCGGAACGGGCCGATCTGCCCCGGCTTCAGCGTCACCCCCGCCGCCATGGCGTGGCCGCCACCCTTGGCCGCCAGCCCCAGTTCCACCGCCTCGATCACCGCCCTGCCGAGATCGACGCCTGGCATCGACCGGCCGGAGCCGGTTCCGGTGCCGTCCGGCGCCAACGCGATGGCGAAGGTCGGGCGCTCGAACCGCTCGCGCAGCCGTGCGGCGATCAGGCCGACGACGCCAGGGTGCCAGTTGGCCGAGGCCAGCACCAGCACCGGGGGTCCCTCGCCGTCGCCGATCTCGGCCTCCGCGACGCGCGCCGCTTCCTCCACCGCTTCAACCTCGATGCGCTGGCGTTCGGTGTTCAGTTCGTTCAGTTGCGCCGCGATCTGCAGCGCCTGCTGCTCATCATTGAGCGACAACAGCCTTGTGCCGAGCGCGGCGTCGCCGATCCGCCCGCCGGCATTGATGCGCGGCCCGATCAGGTAACCCAGATGATACGCGTTCAGCGGCCCCGAGAGCCGCGCCGCCAGCGCCAGTGCGGCGATGCCGTGATTTGAGCCGGTTCGCGCCACTTCCAGCCCGCGGGCGACGAAGGCGCGGTTGAGCCCCTTGAGCGGCACCACGTCGCAGACCGTCGCCAGCGCCACCAGGTCGATCATCGTCATCAGGTTGGGCAGGCCCGTATCGCCCCGCTGCTTCAGCAGCCGGTTGGTCGCCACCAGCACCATGAAGGTGACACCGGCAGCGCAGAGGTAGCCGAGGCCGGAGATGTCATCGGGGCGGTTGGGGTTCACCAGCGCGTTGGCACGCGGCAGTTCTGCGTCGGACAGATGGTGGTCGATCACCAGCACATCGAGCCCACGGTCGCGGGCGTGAGCGATCGGGCCATCGCTGGTGGTGCCGCAGTCGAGCGTGATCAGCAGACTGGCGCCACCTTCAGCCAGCTTGTCGATGGCCGCGGTGTTGGGCCCGTAGCCCTCGAAGATGCGGTCGGGAATATGAACCTGCGGGCTGAGCCCGAAATGCTGGAGATAGCGTGCCATCAGCGCGCAGGAGCAGGCACCGTCGACGTCATAGTCGCCGAACAGCGCCACCGGCTCGCTGTCGGTGATGGCCTTGGCCAGACGTTCGGCCAGCGCATCCATCCCCGCCAGCGTCGACGGATCGGGCATCAGTTCGCGGATCGTCGGCTGCAGGTAATGCTCTGCCGCATCCACATCGACGCCACGGCCGGCGACAATGCGGGCGAGGATATCCGACAGGTCGGTGCGCTGCCCGATAGCCGTCGCAACGCGCAGCGCGGCCGCATCCAGCCGGTCCACCCACGAGCGGCCCAGCGCGGATTTCGAAACACCAAGGAAATAGGGGCGCGGCTCGTCCATCACCGGCGAGGTAAGCAGAATGCACTCGTTAGTCGATAGCAGCGGCCCAGTTTTCCTCGACCACGGCGCCCTCCGAGACAAAATCGGACAAGCGATGGCGCCGAGGTCTAAACTTTCACGGTCGTGGCCCCTACATCACCATCAACTTTCACACGGGGAACCACAATGTTCGCTTCGCGGGGCTTCAGACTTTCGGCCCTTCTCGCCACCCTGATCATGGCCTTCTCGCTCGTCGCGGTGGATACCGCCGAAGCGCGGCGCGGCGGCAGTTTTGGCAGCCGCGGCATGTTCACTCAGCGCAGTGTGCCGGCCACGCAGGTGTCGCCGAAGACCACCACGCCTGTGCAGAACACGATAACCAACGGCACGCAGCAACGGAACACCGTAGGCAACGCCACGGCGCCAGCCCGCCCGGGCCTGTTCGGCGGCTTCGGCGGCGCGCTGCTCGGCGGCTTCCTGTTCAGCGGCCTGTTCGGCATGCTGTTCGGGTTCGGCTTCGGCGGCTTCGGCGGCATGCTCGCGCTGCTGGTTCAGGTGGTGATCATCGGCCTCATCGTTAGCTTCTTCCTGCGCCGCCGGCAGCAGCGGCCGGCGACGGCTGGTGGGGCACCGCTCAACTACGAGGCGCAGAACACCGCGCGCAGCTATGGCGGTGGCGGTGGCTCCGCTCCGCAGGCCCAGCGTTCGGGCGCCTCGCGCCGCGCCGGCAAGCGTGACGAGGTCGGCATCACCGAAACCGATCTCAGCAGCTTCGAGCAGCTGCTCGGCGAGTTGCAGGACGCCTACTCTCGCGAGGACTACGCCGCGCTGCGCCGCATCTCGACGCCCGAAGTGATGGGCTATCTGGCCGAAGAACTGGCCCAGAACGCCACCAAGGGCGTCCGCAACGAGGTGTTCGACGTCAAGCTCCTGGCCGGCGACGTGGCCGAGGCCTGGCGCGAAGGCAACGCTGCCTACGCCACCGTGGCGATGCGCTACGAGTCGCGCGACGTCACCCGCGATCGCTCGACCGGCGCGATCGTCTCCGGCGACGACAGCATCACGGAAACTGCCGAGATCTGGACCTTCGTCCGCCAGAACGGCGCCCGCTGGCTGATCAGCGCGATCCAGGAAGCGTAGGCTCCACCAATCCTGAAAACGAGACGGGTCGCCCAACGGGCGGCCCGTCTTCGTTTCGGCAGCTTACCGGCGGTGTTCCGCGGTAATCCACCGCACCGTCTGGCTCCACGAGCGCATCACCACGGTGTTGGTGCGCACCGAATTCTTGGCGTAACGCACGCCGCTCAGCAGGCTCCCGTCGGTTACGCCGGTGGCGGCGAACAGCACGTCGCCAGAGGCCAGCTCGTTGGTGCGGTATTTCCGGTTGGGGTCGGTGATGCCCATCTTCAGGGCGCGAGCCCGCTTTTCCTCGGTATCGAGGATCAGCTTGCCCTGCATCTGCCCACCGATGCAGCGCAGCGCCGCGGCGGCCAGCACACCCTCAGGCGCGCCACCGGAGCCGAGATAGATGTCGATGCCGGTGTCTTCGGTGTTCACCGCGTGGATGATGCCGGCGATATCGCCGTCCGAGATCAGCTTGATGGCGACGCCCGCCGTGCGGAGGTCATCGATCAAGCCGGCATGGCGGGGCCGATCCAATACGCAGGCAGTGATCTCGTTGACCGGCACGCCCTTGGCCTTGGCCAGTGCTTTGACGTTGACCATGGCGCTCTGGTCGAGGTCGACCACGCCATCGGGGTAACCGGCGCCGATGGCGATCTTGTGCATGTAGACGTCTGGCGCGTTCAGCAACCCGCCACGCTCGGCCATGGCCAGCACGCAGATCGAGTCCGGCTGGTTCTTGGCGCAAAGCGTCGTGCCTTCCAGCGGGTCGACGGCGATATCGACCTCCGGGCCGTCGCCGGCGCCCACTTCCTCGCCGATGAACAGCATCGGCGCCTCGTCGCGCTCGCCCTCACCGATGACG
>JBKJMF010000379.1:0-2508 GCA_046596525.1 Devosia sp.
GGCGCCGAGGCGGTGCGACTCAGCCGGTGCAGCGGGCGGTCCGTCCGACCCCGGCTGCTGATGGTTGTGGATGTGGTCGAGAACACCGAGCACCATGGCATCGAGCGGCTGCTCGAAGCTGGTGAGCTGATACGGGGTCCAGGACGAGGCCGGCAGGTTGTCGAAGCCGATGATCGACAAGTCGCTCGGGATGTTCATACCGCTGCCGCGCAGCCCGTCGATGAAGCCGAGCGCGATCGCATCGTTGGTGGAGAACACAGCGTCCGGCCGCTCGCTCGGTGGCAGCGCCAGCAGCCGTGCCGCACACGCAAGACCAGCCTCGGTGGTCATCGTGGCGTTGTACCATACCATCGGCTGGTGCCCCGCCCCGCGCAGGCCTTCGACAAACCCGTCGACGCGCCGCGAACTGGCCCAGCTATCCTCGGGCCCGGCAAGCGCGAGGAACCGGCCCCGCCCCTCGCCCAGAAGCACCGATGCTGCGTGCGCCCCCCCAACCGGATTGTCGGTGGCGATCGAGAAGGCATCGGGGTGATTGCCGGGGCGATTGAGCGCCGCGAGGAACTGCCCGCGCGACAGGATCGCTTCGGCCCGCGCCTCTGGTACCACGCCAGCGGTCACCACCACGCCACGAGTGCGCCAACTGATCGTTTCGGCGAGCAGCCGATCCACTTCCCTGTCGCTCTCGGCGTAGAACAGCAGCGGCTGCAGATGCCAGGCCTCGAACGCCTTCAGCAGATGCGACAGCACCTGCGCCCGCCAGTCAAAGCTTAGCCGCGTGGTGATCACCGACACCAGTGGCGCGTCGCCGGTCACCATGCTCGCGGCCAGCGCATTGGGCCGCCAGCCGATCTCCGCCGCCACCTTCAGGATGCGGTCCCGCGTCTCAGGTGCGATCCGCCCGTTACCGCTGAAGGCCCGGCTGACCAGCGCTTGCGAGACGTTCGCTGCCTTGGCCACGTCTCGCGATGTGGCGGTGTTGGCCGATGAGGTGCGCACAGGCAAGGTTCAAGCCCCGCCCATAACGGGAGACACGGTAATACGTATTACCGTCGCCACAACTGCTTCCGCTTTCGTCATCACGCCTGGACCTTGTCTCGGATGACGAGACTCATAGCCCGCTTATGTGACGGTCTCGTTGCAGGTGCTGCCAATGTCCGCTTTGGGCGGTGGGTTCAACTGATCGCTGCAACACACGCGGCGAACTTCTCGCTGGAGTCTGATCGAGCAATTTCTGGGGTGTTCATTGAGCTGGCGGGCGATGGCACTGAGCTTGGTGCCGCGCGAGCGCAGGGAGCACCGCGTGGTGAGCCCTCGGGATATCTCCTCCGTTCGCCCGGACTGAGCGCCTTGGGCGCCCATCGCCGCTCGGCTGGACGAATGCCACCGCCAATAGCGGACGTTCAGACGGCTACTTCGCGTCCAGGACGATCTGACAGGCCTTTGGCAAGTCGGCCAGCGTCAGCGGTGGGGACGGCGTGGTGGGCTTGTAGGGGGCTTCGGTGAACCAGTAGTCAAGCTCCTCCCCGCAGCCATCGCCTGATGGTACCGGGTCCTGATCGAGACAGTGCGTGGCGCCTGCAGGGCACGCGAGCCGGACGTGGAGATGGTCGTCGTGACCGTACCAGGGACGCACTTTGTTGAGGAAGCTTGGGTCGCGCCACTTGGTCGCGCACAGCGACTTCTTGATGCCGGGTGCGACGAAAATGCGCGCGACGCCGGGCAGCTGCGCAGCGCGATAGATCAGCAGGCGCTCCGCTTCGCCGAACCGCTCGGGGTCGACGTTGCGTGTGCCCTTAGTCAATACCGATAAGGCGGAAAGGTCTTCGCGCTCGGTTGCGCTGAGCGTGTAATCGGGCATCGGCTGCAGCCAGATATCGACATCGAGGCCGATCTGGTGCGAGGCGTGCCCGCTCTTCATCGGTCCTCCCCGCGCCTGCCCCATGTCGCCCACAAGGATACCCGGCCAACCATCCTGAGCAGCGGATCGAGCCAGCGCCGCGATGTACTCGACGAGTTCGGGCGCTCCCCAGCGCCGGTCGCGCGACAGCCGCATCGCCTGCCAGCCCGGCCCATCCTCGGGCAGCTGCACCGCCCCCGCAATGCAGCCCCTGGCATAGCCGCCGACGGGGCTGGAGGTGCCCGTGGTAGGCTCGTTTATGGCGCCGAAGAGGTCGCGAGCGGGCTGCTGGCCAAGTCCCGGTGAGGCAAATAGGAGGATGCCGAGTGCGCAGCAAAGGAGGCGGAGCAGCATGATGGGCCATCGCCGTTGTGAATCACTGCGATCATAGCAAAGTATGGCGGGCGCTGCGGCGTCCAAGTGAGTACAACCGCAGCTTGAGGGCCGGACGTTCGGGATCACCACTTATGGCCCGCAGTGGACCTTCGAGGCAGACCACCCGTTCGAAGGGCGGGAACGGCCCTAGCTTAGCTGCGGTCTCGAACAACCGGCGGGTACGATCATCCCGCGGAGGGCGAATGACGGCGGCGTGACAGCTGATCCCTGGGCCC
>JBKJMF010000394.1:0-3362 GCA_046596525.1 Devosia sp.
TCGGGTCGGCCTATCTCCCCAGCTACGCCATTGGCGTGCGGGCAGGAATTAGCGAATTCGGGCCCAAGCTGATTGGCATGGACCCCACCGATCTCGGGCCACTCAACCGCCACATGGACGCAGTGCTGCGCGGCCATCCCTATGCCAAGGCCCCCATCGACATCGCCTGCTGGGATATCTTGGGCAAGGTCGCCGGCCTGCCGGTCTACAAGCTACTGGGCGGCGCCGAGCAGGAAACGATCAAGCTCTATCGCGCCATCAGCCAGGAAGACTCGGCCGTCATGGCCGAAAAAATCGCCGGCTACCGCGCCGAGGGCTATACTAAGTTCCAGCTCAAGGTCGGCGGCGACCCCAATGACGACATCGCGCGCATCAAGGCCTGCCGGGCCATCCTCAAGCCCACCGACATCCTCGTCGCGGATGCTAACACTGGCTGGACCACGGCCGATGCCGCCCGCGTTGTGAACGCCGTGCGCGACCTCGACGTCTATATCGAGCAGCCCTGCATGAGCTACGAGGAGAGCGTCTCGATCCGCCGCCGCACCAGCCTGCCCTTCGTTCTCGACGAGAACATCGGCAGCCCCGGCGACCTGGTGAAGGGCCTTGCCGACGACGCCTTCGACGTCATCAACCTCAAGATCAGCAAGGTCGGCGGCCTGACCAAGGCCAGGCTGATGCGCGACCTCTGTGTCGCCCACGGCATCCCGATGACCATCGAGGACACCTGGGGCGGCGACATCGTCACCGCCACCATCGCGCATCTCGCCCGCTCGACACCCGAGAAGTTCTGCTTCACCGCCACCGACTTCAATTCCTACGGCACCGTCGACATCGCCGACGGCGCCCCGAAGCGGGTCAACGGCACGATGACCGCATCGGACGAGCCCGGCCTCGGCATCACGCCGAAACTCGACGTGCTGGGCGAGCCGGTACTGGTGATCAATTGAGAACCTCCCGCTCCATCAACATCGTCTCCTGCCACGCCGAGGGCGAGGTGGGAGATGTCATCGTCGGCGGGGTGGCTCCGCCGCCGGGCGACACGCTGTGGGAGCAGTCCCGCTTCATCGCCCGCGACCAGAGCATCCGCAACTTCGTCCTCAACGAGCCACGCGGCGGCGTCTTCCGCCACGTCAACCTGCTGGTGCCGCCCAAGAACCCGCGCGCCCGGATGGGCTTCATCATCATGGAGCCCGCAGATACCCCGCCGATGTCGGGATCGAACTCGATCTGCGTCGCGACCGTGCTGCTCGATACCGGCATCGTGCCGATGACCGAGCCCGAAACCCGGCTCGTGCTCGAGGCACCGGGTGGCCTCGTCGAGGTCGTCGCCCAGTGCCGCGACGGCAAGGCGGAACGCATCACCATCACCAACGTCCCCTCCTTCGCCGACCGGCTCGACGCCAAGCTCGAAGTCGAGGGCATCGGCACGCTGACCGTCGACACCGGCTATGGCGGCGACAGCTTCGTCATCGTCGATGCGCAGGCGCTGGGCTTCTCCATTGCCCCGGACGAGGCGCGTGAGCTGGCCGAAACCGGCATCCGCATCACCCGCGCCGCCAACGAGCAGCTCGGCTTCACCCACCCGACCAACCCGGACTGGACGCACTTCTCCTTCTGCCAGCTCGCCGCACCGATCGAACGCCGCGACGACATGCTGACCGCCGCCAATGCGGTCGCCATCCAGCCCGGCAAGATCGACCGCTCGCCCACCGGCACCGGCGCCTCGGCCCGCATGGCGGTGCTCCGCGCCAGGGGCCAGATGCAGGTCGGCGACCGTTATCTCGCCCGCTCGATCATCGGTTCCGAGTTCCTCGGTCGCATCGAAGCCGACACCACGCTCGGCGGCAAACCGGCAATCATCCCCTCGATCTCGGGCCGCGCCTGGATCACCGGCACGCGCACCGAGATGCTCGACCCTGCCGACCCGTGGCCGGGCGGCTACCGGCTCTCCGACACCTGGCCCAAAATCGGCAAGGGCGGCAAATGACCGCCCGGGTTGCCTACGATGAGTTGGTGCGCCTGCTGCAGGCGGTGTTCCTGAAGCACGCCTGTTCGGAGGATGTGGCGACCCTGCTAGCCGAGAACATGGCGGGGGCCGAGCGCGACGGCGCGCACAGCCACGGCATCTTCCGCATCAAGGGCAATCTCGGCTCGCTCGATTCCGGCTGGGTCGACGGCAAGGCCGTGCCGGTGCTTGAGGACGTCGCGCCGGGAGTGCTGCGGGCCGACGGTCGCAATGGCTTTTCCCTGCCGGTCCTCGCCATGGCGGGCGAACCGCTGATGGACAAGGCACGGGCCAACGGCATCGCGTTATTGACCGTGCGCAAGGCCCATCATTTCAGCGCGGTATGGCCCGATATCGAGCCCTTCGCCCGCCAAGGTTTCATTGCGCTGGCCATGATCAACTCGATGGCCAGCGTCGTGCCGCATGGCGGTCACCGCAAGGTCTACGGCACCAACCCGTTCGGCTTTGCGGCCCCGCGCGAGGGCCGTGAGCCGCTGGTGTTCGACCAGGCCTCTAGCGCCATGGCCAATGGCGACGTGCAGATCGCGGCGCGCGAAGGCCGGCAATTGCCACCCGGCACCGGCGTCGATCGCGACGGCCAGCCGACCACCGATCCGAAGGCGGTGCTGGAGGGTGGAGCGCTGCTGCCCTTCGGTGGGCACAAGGGCTCGTCCATCGCCATGATGATGGAAATCATGGGCGCTGCGCTCGCCGGCAGCGACTACTCGTTCGAGATCGACTGGAGCGCCTATCCGGGCGCCGCAACACCCCACGGTGGGCAGACCTACATCCTCATCGACCCCGGTCGCGGGGCAGTGAATGCCTTCACCGATCGCCTCGAAGTCCTCATCGACGAGATCCACGACGCTGGCCAATCCCGCCTCCCGGGCGACCGTCGCTACGCCCATCGCCGCGACGCGCTCGCCCACGGCATCCCGATCAGCAAAGAAGCACTCGCCGAAATTCGTGCTTTGGCCGAAGCCTGATGAGGGGGCGATCTGAGAAGCGCAGCAAATCTCCGCGCTGCTGATGGCTATGGGCTTCGAGCGAGTTGGCCGACATGGTTCGAAAGATGTCGTGCTCTACCGGCAGGGCGACATCAGCATCATCATCAAACGGGAAGGGATGGTGCTGCAAGAGAGGATTGAATTCGGGTCCCCTGTAGCGATTCACCCTGTGCAATCAGTCGCTTAGCTATAACGCTATTAAACGTAGCCGTATCAGCTATCCGTGCCAATCGCAACGTCCCCAAGACGGCTTAAGAGGCCCAAATACTCATAGATTTATTCATCAACACTGCCGCCGTGCTCAACGAGCGGAAGCGAGACATCATCATTCCTGTCTTCTGGTTTGATCC